>CAZCPK010000028.1:13940-16484 GCA_964500755.1 uncultured Anaerolineales bacterium | reverse complement strand
TGAGCAGCGCGGCCTTGCGGGCCAGCACGTCGGAGCCGCCGAGGCGATTGAGCGGGGATTCGCCGCCAGCAGGCCGGGCACCAACGTCTCCAACCCCGATTTGTCCGAGACGCTGATGAGCGCGTGCTGAATCTTCACCCAATTATCAACTTTTTCGACTAGGTTAACCAAATTTCCCTCCTTTACGTTGGAATATTTGAACGTTTACACGTTGGAACGTTGAAACATTCCAACGATCTCGTCTAACAGCGCGTCAAACTTCTCGTCGACGACTCGCCGCGCCGGATCGGCATCGTACCACGCCATGATCTCTTCGATACCCCGGACGAAGGGAATCGTCGCCGCGAAGTCCGGCACCAAGCGCTTGATCTTGGTGTTGTCGAAGGTCATGCTGTGGGTCTTGTCACCCAAGAGACTGGCACCCCAGTCGGCGTCGTAACCGGCAATGACGTCGGAGGGCACGTGTACCAGATTGGGATCGTCGACGCCCGCCGCGTGCGCGACCAGCCGGAAGATCTCGTTCCAGGTCAGCACCTCATCGGAGGTGATGTGAAACGGCTCTCCGATGGCGTGCGGGTGACCGAGCAGACCGACGAAAGCCTTGGCGAAGTCCCGGTGATGCGTGAGCACCCAGAGCGAGGAACCGTCGCCGTGGACCACCACCGGCTTGCCCTGGCGCATGCGCTTTACGACGGTGTAGCCGCCGCGCATGGGCAGCAGCGTCTTGTCGTAGGTGTGTGAGGGCCGCACGATGGTCATGGGGAACTTCTCCTCGCGGAAGGCCCGGACCAGCCGTTCCTCGCAGGCGATCTTGTTGCGGGAGTACTCCCAGTACGGGTTATCAAGCAGCGTCGACTCGGTGACCGGTAGTTTCCCGGGCGGTTTGCGGTACGCTGATGCCGAACTGATAAAGACGTACTGCCCGGTGCGCCCCCGGAAGAGCTCCAGATCGGTCTCGATGTGCTCCGGCGTGAAGGCGATCCACTCGACGACGACGTCGAAGGTCTCGTCACCCAATGCCCTCTCTACCGTCACCGGATCACGGATATCGCCGTGCACGACACGCGCATCTTCTGGCACAGCACGCTTGCTCGTCTCGCCGCGATTGAGCAGCGTTAGATCAATACCACGCTCCACCGCCAGCGCCGAACACGCGGAACTGATGATGCCGGTTCCGCCAATAAATAGGACTCTCATGATGACCTCCTGTAGATTAGAACGTTCCAACGTTACTTGTTACTTAGTCCGCCGGTTTCAGGTCGAGCACCGGGGTCTGGTTGATCGCATCCAGGCCACGGACCCGCAATACGTTGTCCTCAATCGCCAGGATATCGACGACGGTCACGCCGATGCCGTTGGGGCGAAAGGGACTACACAACGCGAAGACGCCGCGCTTGGGCCGAGACTCGTCGCCCCGGGGATGCTGCTGCAGTTCGTAGCCTTCGGCCCGATCGAAGTAGAAGACGACTATGGCCCGCCCACCCTCCTCCAGGCCCTCAAGTCCCCCCGTCAGCGTCGGGTCGAGAATCACGCGCGACTCCCGCGCCCGGATCTCGTCCGGAGGCGCCGGCGCTTCGATCTCACTCTTGACGTGTCCAATGGGATAGAAACAGATCGCGTCCTGCTCCGGTTTCCAACGTTTCATAAGAATCCCCTCACTCCGATAGCAAAGCCGCTCTCATAATCGTGCTCCGGCGCAAAACACCGGAGCACAGAAATCCACGGAGCAAGCCAGCGTCAAAGCCAACTCGCCCCACATCACCCGATCAATATCCGTCGTAGTGCACCTTGGACGCATCGTACTTGGTGTGCGGGGGCTTCGATTCGGCCGGATGGCCCACCGGCACCAGACAGAGCACGCGCAGATCCTCCGGCGCGTCCAGCACCTTGCGCACATAAGCCTCACGCTTGGCGTCAGGATAGACGGCAATCCAGACGGCGCCCAGATCCATCGAGGCCGCCTGGATGAGCAGGTTCTCCGTCGCAGCGCTGGTGTCCTCGACCCAATGACGGCTATTCTCCGCCGCGACCACGAAGACCGCAGCCGCGTCGGCGCACATGCCGCTCCAGGGGTGTGTCTCGGCCAACTTCTCACGGAGATCAGCGTCTTGCACCACGATGAACTCCCATGGCTGTTTATTGTTGGCCGAGGGCGCCGCCATCGCAGCCTCCAGCAATGAGCGGATCTGCTCTTTGGTCAGGGGTTCTGCAGTGTACTTGCGAATGCTGCGTCGTTTTTTCAACAACTCTAACATCGGTCCTCCTTATGCAAAGGGTTTGCAATCGGAAACAACACCATCTTCGATATTATAACACGGCGTATGGATTTGCCAGCTCCAACGCGAGAGCGCTCAACCGCAGACCGTCTAGCCCCCCTGTTCCAGCTCCTCCCAAGGGGTTCCCTACCCCCTTTGAAACGCTTACAGACAAGGTAATAGCGCCGCCACGATAAAAACGATGGGGAATATATGGGAAGATGATAGTTAAATTACAGCATAGGCCCCCACAGGTAGCTGTATAATAGAAAGTAAATGCACACTTTCA
>CAZCPK010000028.1:0-13930 GCA_964500755.1 uncultured Anaerolineales bacterium | reverse complement strand
AACCAGGGATAAGGAGGAAGACCATGGCAGCCATTCAGGATCAACTGGCCCAGGCGTTTGTCTGCCCCAAGTGCGACGAGCAAGGCGCCCACGTGCAGGATCTGGCGATGTCCGGCACCGGCTTATCTCGTCTCTTCGAAGTCCAGCTCTACCGCTACGCCTTTGTCTCCTGTGATAACTGCGGCTACACTGAGGTCTACGACCTGAGCACGCTGGAGGGCAGGGACGATCTGGGAACGTTCCTGGAGATTCTCTTTGCCGATTGACACCTGAACACATCCACGCTTGAAGATAAAAGTGCGCACTAAGTAGGTTAGAAAAAATATGTTAACATTTGCTCGGAGCCCTCGTCTCGGGGGCAATCTCCTTAGAACCGAAGAACCGAGACATTCACGGTTAGCCGTCCCCGAGACGGGGACGGGAGCGGAGGGTAAATACGTCTGGAGCAAAGAAACTTTTACGGACTTACTTAGCTACATTAACGGCGAGGAGATCGGCTGGAGCTACGGAGTGCTCAAGGACAGCGCCCGCGCGGCCCTGGAGTGAGCGCTGTCTCACTGGTTTTCAATCGTTCTCCTCCCAGTGCCGGGTCAATGATAAGGTAACCAACATAAACAAAAAAGGAGGAACTATGAAGACACTGCTCGTCTATCCCGAGTTTCCGGACACGTTCTGGAGTTTCAAGCACGCCTTGAAGTTCGTCCGTAAGAAGGCAGCGTCCCCGCCGCTGGGCCTGTTGACGGTAGCGGCGATGCTGCCCAGCGGCTGGGAGAAGCGTCTCGTCGATCTCAACGTCACCCGCCTGACCGATGACGACCTGGCCTGGGCCGACCACGTGATGATCAGCGCCATGGCGGTCCAACGCACCTCGGCGCAGGAGATCATCGAGCGCTGCAACGCACTCGACCGCACCGTCGTCGCCGGCGGCCCCCTCTTCACCGCGGAGTACGAGGACTTCGACGGCGTCGCTCACTTCGTGCTAAACGAAGCAGAAATCACCCTGCCTCGCTTCCTCTCCGACCTGGGGCGCGGTGAGGCCAAACCCATCTACGCCACCGACGAGTTCGCGGACATCCACACCACACCCAAGCCCATGTGGGAGCTGATCAACCTGAAGCAGTACGATTCCATGAGCATCCAGTTCTCCCGGGGCTGCCCTTTCAACTGTGACTTCTGCAACGTGACCGCCCTCTTCGGACACAGACCACGAACCAAGACCGCCGATCAGATCCTCGCCGAACTGGACGGGCTCTACGCCCAGGGCTGGCGCCAGAGCGTCTTCTTCGTCGACGATAACTTTATCGGCAATAAGGCCCAACTGAAGCGTGCGCTCCTGCCCGCGCTTATCCAGTGGCGCAAGGACAAGCGCGGCCTTCCCTTCAACACCGAGGTCTCCATCAACTTGGCCGACGACGAGGAGCTGACGGAGATGATGGTGGAAGCGGGCTTCGACAAGGTCTTCATCGGGATCGAGACGCCCGACGATGAAAGCCTGGCGGAATGCCACAAGAACCAGAACCGCCGCCGCGACCTGCTGGCGGACGTGAAGAAGCTCCAGCGGGCCGGTCTGCGCGTCCAGGGCGGCTTTATCGTCGGCTTCGACAGCGACACGCCCTCCATCTTCAGGAAACAGATCGACTTCATCCAGCAGAGTGGCATCGTGACCGCCATGGTCGGCCTACTGCAGGCGCCGCCGGGGACGCAGCTCTATCAGCGGCTGAAGGAGGAAGGACGCCTGCTGGGCAAGATGATGGGCGACAACGTTGACGGGACGACGAACATCCTGCCGAAGATGGGCTGGGAGACGCTGCACGAGGGATACCGTACCATCATGGAGAACATCTACACGCCAGAGCACTACTACGAGCGCGTCAAGACTTTCTTGCGAGAGTATAAGTTGCCGCGCATCAAGGCCCCCCTCCGGCTGCACCACATCCGCGCCTTTCTGCGCTCCGTCTACGAGCTGGGCATCCGGGGCGAAGAACGCCGCTACTACTGGGACCTCCTGCTCTGGACGCTCTTCCGGCGTCCGTCCCTCTTCCCGCTCGCCGTGACGCTGGCGATCTACGGACATCACTTCCACAAGGTGTGCGAGCTGCACATCCTCTGAACTGAGGGGGTCCACATAATCAGAAGGTGAAAGATGGGGAGTTTGTCAGACAAACTCCCCATGATTAACTAGAGCGACCTGCCTGAACGAAGTGTTTCCACCAGTCTACTGGCCTGGGCTGCACCAACGGTAGGATAGGGATATACCAGCCGGTCTGCCGTCTCGACAGATACCCAACGAAACAGCGTCATGGTCGCCCGCAACGCCCGCCAGACGTCGTCCTCCGCGTAGTGCGCGAAGACGTCAGGAAGTGCGTCGACAGCGCGCGGGTCGGCCCACTCCTCCAGGAATCGTCCCCGCATCCAGGTGTCGACGTCCGCGCCCTGGGTGGCGCGCGCGTGCCAGGCCAGCATTCGGCGCAGTAGATTCTTCAGATAGCCGTCGCAGCAGCCCTTGGCCCACCAGAGCTCGCCGCGCCGCAGATGCTTCGCCGCCCAGACGGTGTGATACCAGAAGTCATGCACCAGGTTGAGGAAGTCGGCTTCGCTCGGCGGCGTGTACTCCGGCGGACGGACATCCAGTTCGCGGAAGCGCCCGGCGACGTCCTCCTTATCCACCAGAAACCGCACGCCGCGGTGAATCATGTCCGCGAGATCAGGAGGTAGGTCGTTCTCCACCATCGCCCAGAGTTTACCGACCGGCAGCGGGATAAAATCCACGTCCAAACCACCCTCGAACAAAACGCGCCGCTCAAATCCACCGCCGTCCGGCGTCGGCTCCAGGAACGTCAGCCAGGGCGTACCCACGTGCGTCAACCACTCGGTGCCGCGATAAGGCTCGGGATCCTCGGCGAAGAGCAACACGTCCAGGTCCGACCACTCGTCCGCCGGATGATCCTCTCGCGCCCGGGAGCCGATGATAATGGCGACGCGGACGTTCTCCTCGCCCTCCGCCCACCGCGTGAACCGTTCGATCAACTTGTCATACCCTGCCGTCACGTCCTCAATCATGAGATTCGCTCCTCCCTGTTAATTTTCCCGGATCATTCTACCCAGTCCGCTGATAATAGCTGTGGGAAGTCGACGGTCATGCCGTCCACGCCGGCCTGTGCGGCGGACTGCGCCAGCTCCGGCGTCTCGACGCCCCAAGCGCGCACCTCCAGGCCGAGTTCGTGCCAGCGCACCACCCGCCCCTCGGTCGCGAGCGTCGCCGGGGGACAGAACTGGTCCAGCTGCGCGTCCGCCGTGCGTAACGCGTTGGCCCAACAGACGTCGGCGGTCAGAAAGCCCACCTTGGCCTCCGGGGCTGCCGCCTTGAGGACGTGCACCCGAGCGAAGTCGAACGCGGTGAAGGTCACGCGATCGAGCAGCGCCATCTCCTGGACCAGCGCCAGGACGGCAGAGATAAGGCCCGCCTGCTTGATCTCCAGCACCAGGTGCGTCCGCTCGCCGTAGCAGGCCAACGTCTCGCGCAGGCGCGGGACCCGGGCGCCGCGGAACGCTTCGTCAAACCAGGCACCGGCGTC
Organism: uncultured Anaerolineales bacterium; assembly: GCA_964500755.1. GTDB lineage: Bacteria > Chloroflexota > Anaerolineae > B4-G1 > SLSP01 > G713. The sequence continues at coordinate 10,355 of CAZCPK010000028.1, read as the reverse complement.
CAGCGCGCGGACCACGGACCAGGGTGTCTCGTGCACCAGGCCCGTCCCGTCGGTGGTGCGATCGAGAGCCGCGTCGTGCAGCAGGACCAACACGCCGTCGCGGGTCGCCCGCACGTCGGTCTCGACGGCGTCCACGCCCACGCGCAGCGCGGCGTCGAAGCTCGCCCAGGTGTTCTCCGGCGCCAGCGCCGCCGCGCCGCGATGTCCGATCACGCGAAACGTCCGCGTCGTCACGGCGCCAGCCGCCCGAAGGCGTCCAACTGCATCAACGTCTCCAGCGTCAGCTGACCGCGCCATTCCGTTTTGGCGCGCGCCCACGCCTCGGGATAAACGTCGCCCCAGGTCCAGGTCGGATCCCAGGACCCGGCGGGCGTCTGATGCGCGATCTGATAGTCCAGATGGCGCTGCAGCGCCGACCAGATCAGCTCGGCGCCCGGCGTCTCGGGCGAGGGAATGACCCGCAGCGGCGTCAGACAGTACGTGTCCCACCTGTCCGGGTCCCGGACGACGACCTCGGGAAGCGACACGCCAATGCGCGCCTCGAGCCGGTCGGCGTAGGACTGCGGGAGATTTCGCGCCGCCGCCAGCTTGATAGCATACTCTAGATCGCTGCCGCCGCCCTGCCCCAAGACGTCGACGGACTCCAGATAGCCAACCGCCTCCTCGATCACGGCGTCCAGCCACGCCGCCGGGACGAGCGGCACGTAGTGCCAGAGCCCGCTCAGGATCAGCACGCGGGGGATAATGCGGAAGTGGTCGAAGCGTTCCGCCAGGCTGCCGTCCTCGTCGTGCCACCACGGCGCGTGGGGATGCTCGTTGGTGTCCGCCGGGGCTACGCGCCAGACGCGCGTCTCCGCGTCCCACATAGATCGCAGATAAACCACCGAGCGTTCGACCAGGGGATGATCCGTCGGACAGTCGAGCTCGGTCAGCAGGTACAGGCCGATGCCCGTAGCGAGCGCCGACGACGTCGGCGTGCGCAGATCCGGCTCAAGCGCGTGCCCGAAGCCGCCGTCCTCGTTTTGGAAGCGCGCCAGTTCGGTCACCACCCGCTCCACAGATGCGCCCTCAAAGTGATGCCGGAATAACGCGCGCTCCAAGGGTCGCGCCTCGGTCATCAGAAAACGACGCGCGCGCTCGAAAGATTCACGACTCAGATAACCCATCTATTTTCTCCTTTCAATTCTTTTTAAAATGTCAACGGATGCAACGGATGAAACAGATTCCATTAGACAAGGAAATCAGTTAAATCCGCTTACTCCGTTGACCCAGAGTAGAGATTTTCAACACCTCCATCCACCCACCGCCCAACAACGCGCCCGCCACCACCAACGCCCACTGATTGAGAGCGAGGTGCGTCGTCTGGAGCGCCGTGCGGACGAAGGGCAGGGAGACCATCGCCAGCACCAACGCGCTCATCCCCGCTAACCAGCCGACGGCAAAGCGATTGGCGAGGATCCCGCGCGCGAAGAGCGAGATTCGCTCCTGCTTGAGCGAGAGGGCCAACACGATGTGTCCCAGGAGCCAGGTGGCGAAGGCCGCCGTCCGGGCGCTCGCCACGTCGTAGCCCAGTGTCAGCGAGCCCAAATAGGCCGCCAGGATGGCGAGAGCAGGACCGACGAGGTTCCGCAGGAGCCGTCGCGCGACGTCCCAGGAGAGAAAGCGGCGCTGCCGGCGGGGCGGGCGCTGCATCAACCCAGGCTCCGCCGCCTCGCTGATAAAGATGGTCGAAGAGGCGAGGTCCATCAACAGCTCGATGGCGATGATCTGGATGGGCGCGAAGGGAAAGGGCCGCCCGACGGCGAGGGGTACGAGGAAGGCAGTCAGCAAAATGGCCTTGGCGGAGAGATAGTAGGTGATCCCCTTGCGGAAGTTCTCGTAGGCCTTGCGCCCGATGGCAACGCCCTCCGGCAGGTGGGAGAAGTCGTCGTCGGTGAGGACGAGTTCCGCCGCCTCGCGGGCGACATCGGTGCCGGTGACGCCCATGGCGACGCCGACGTGGGCCGTGCGCAGGGCGGGGGCGTCGTTGACGCCGTCGCCCGTCACGGCGACCACGTCACCCCGGCGCTGCAGGGCCTCGGTCAGGCGCAGCTTCTGCTCCGGCGTGACCCGGGCGAAGACGTCGACCGCCTGGATTCGCGCCCCGAGCGTCTCCTCCGACATGTCGGTCAGCTCCCCGCCCAGCACCACATCGGCGGCGTCCAGACCGACGGCCCGCGCCACCTGGCGCGCCGTCGCCGCGTTGTCGCCGGTCACCATGACCGTGCGCACGCCGGCGTCTCGCAGTCGAGCGATGGCGTCTTCTACGCCGGCGCGGATGGGATCCTCCAGCGCGGCGCAGCCGACGAAGATCAGCTCGCGCGGGAGCTCGCCCTCGGGCGGCGGATCCCCGTAGGCATACGCCACGACGCGCCGCCCCCGACCGGCGAGCGCGTCCACCTGCTCGCGCACCGCCGGCTTCTCGCCCTGCGACCAGGTCCGCACGTCGTCGCCCCGCCGCCACCGTGTTGACCGCTCCAGGATGAACGCCGGCTCGCCCGTGACGTAGAGGACGCGCTCCGCGTCGCGGGCGTAGGTGAGCGCGCGGTACTGCCCGCCGCGCACGAAGCCCAGCTGATCGACCAGCCGGCCCGGCTCCGGTTGCGACGCGACATCCAGCGCAGTGCGCGCCGAGACCAGCGCCGCGTCCGTCGGGTTCTTGGAACCCTCGGGGATCGCCGGCAGCGCCTTGCGCAGGAAATGCTCCCACAGCGTCGTGTCGTCCGCCCGCGACGCCCACGCCAACCGCGCGCCGTCACCCAGGACGAGCGATGCCAGCGCCATCTCGTTCTGCGTCATGGTGCCCGTCTTGTCGCTGAGAATGGTCGTCACCGAGCCCAACGTCTCGGCGCCCCGCAGCCGTCCCACGATGACCTGCGCTTTCGCCAGCTCGAAGGCCGCCAGCGCCAGGGCCATGGTGATGATGACGGGCGGCTGCCCCGGCACCATGAGGAAGGTGAGGGAGAGCCAGGTGAGGACCATCTCCTCCAGGTCATAGCCGCGCAGCAGGCCGACCAGCGGGATGAGCAGGCTGACGCCCAGCGCCACGTAGGCCAACGTCTGGGCCAGATCCTCCATCTCCTGTTGGAGCGGCGTGGATTGCTCCTCGGCGCGGGCGGTCAGCTCCGCCACACGGCCCAGCTCGGTCGCCTCGCCGACGGCGACGACGAGCGCGGTGCCCTGCCCGTCGAGGACGGTGGTGCCGGCGAAGACGGCGGTCGGACGCTCGGCCAGATCGGCGTCGGGGGCGACGTCGGCCTCCGCGTTCTTGGGCTGCGGCGCCGACTCCCCAGTTAGGGCGGCCTCATTGACGAGCAGACCGGCGGACGAGAGCAGGCGCGCGTCCGCCGCTACCCGGCTCCCCGGCTGCAGCGGCAGCACGTCCCCGACCACGACCTGCCCCAGATCCACCTCCCGGCGCTCCCCGTCGCGAAGCACCGTCACCCGCGGCGCCTGTAACTCGCGGAGCCGCGCCATGGTCCGGTCGGAGCGCGCCTTGTTGTAGAGCTCCACCCCGACGTAGATGAGGACGACGATAACCATCACGAGGGCCTCGCGCACTTTACCTAACGCCAGCGAGATCCCCGCCACCGCCAGCAGGAGCAGCATCATGGGCGACGTCAGGCTCTCCCAGAGCAGTTCCCCGAGCCCCGTCGTCCCACCCTCACCCAGCTCGTTGGCGCCGTACCGCGCCTGCAGCTCGTCGACACGCTCCGCGGACAGGCCCTGCTGGGAGTCAACGTCCAATGCGTCAAGAAGGTCAGGGGCGGCGCGCGCCCACCACGGACCCGAGAGCACGTCGCCGGACGCGCGGGTAGCAACAGAACCAGATTCGTCTTTCATCGGTTCCTCCTCTCAAAAGTACCTCAGTACTTTCAGAGCCCAGCACCTTCAGTATAGAGGCATCACCGAGGAAAACAACTGTCCACTTTCTCCAGAAGTTCTACCCCTTTCTTCACCAAACTTTCACCAACAGATGATAGAGTAGAACTTGGAGAATACCCTTGATAAAATACCTATTACAGGAGGGAAAGATGCACACGAAACTCTGGCGGTATTTGACGGTTTTCATCCTGACGCTGGTGAGCGCTTCATCACCCGTGCTCTCCCGGACCCTCCCGATTCAACTCTCAGCTGCAACCGAGTCTCTCGCCGAGCACCAGATCACGCTCACCGAGAGCGGATTCACCCCACAGAGTATCACGATCAACGTCGGCGAGACCGTGAGCTGGCTCAACGAGACGCCGGAGAGCCACACATTGACCAGTGGCGAGCCTTATCGGATCTATCTGCCGCTGATCCTCCGGGCGCCCATAGGCAGCGTGACGGCCTCGGCAACTTCTTCATCCTCAGAAATATCCAACGACGTGACGTTCGGCGGGACGCTGACGCCCGGCGGCAGCTACGACTTCACCTTCGAGACGGCGGGCACCTACCTATACTATCTGCGGACCGCCCCCCAGCACACCGGCATCATCGCCGTCGAAGCCACTACACCGGTCGCGCCGGCGCTGGACGAGACCGTCGTGACGACAATGATCTCCGCCACCACCTTCCTCTACACCGGCGACGATCCGCTCCAGACAGGCGTCACGCCGGGCACGCTGGAGGCCGAACGCGTGGCGGTGTTGCGCGGAAAGGTGTCCGAGCGCGACGGGAGTCCCCTCCCCGACGTGACGATCACCGTTCACGGTCATCCCGAATTCGGCCAGACGCTGACGCGGGCGGACGGCGCCTTCGACATGGCGGTCAACGGCGGCGGACAACTCATCGTCCAGTACGAGAAAACCGGCTATCTGTCCGTACAGCGTCACGTGCAGGTTGCCTGGCAGGACTACGTCTGGCTCCCGGACGTGGTGCTGATCTCCCGCGACGCGACGGTCACCCCGGTAGAGATGGAGAGCGCGGAGCTGCAGGTTGCGCAGGGCAGCGTGGTCAGCGACGCCGACGGGAGCCGTCAGGCGACCGTCCTGATCCCCGCCGGCACCGGGGCCGAGGTCGTGCTGGAGGACGGCGGGACGCAACCGGTGAACACCCTCCACATCCGCGCGACCGAGTTCACCGTGGGCGACGCCGGTCCCGCGGCGATGCCCGCCGAGCTGCCCGCCGTCACCGGCTATACCTACGCCGTGGAGTTGACCGCCGACGAAGTCGAGGCGCGGGTGGACGGGCAGGAGGTCGTCTTCGACCAGCCCATCCTCTTCTACCTGGAGAACTTCCTGGAGCTACCCACGGGGACCAACGTGCCCATGGGCTACTACAACGACGACGCCGGTGCATGGGTCCCTTCCGACAACGGGCGGGTCATCGAGATCCTGAGCATCAACGGCGGGATGGCCCAGTTGGACACGGACGGAGACGGTGCGGCCGATAACGGGATGGCTCTCACACCGACGATGACGACGGCCGAGCGATCCCAGCTTGGCGAGACGTACACCGTCGGCGAGCAGCTGTGGCGCATTCCCATCACCCACTTCTCCGATTGGGACGCCAACCTGGGCGTCGGTCCGCCCGACGACGCCGCCGCGCCCGAGATCCAGAAGTCGTGGCAGGATTACCTGAGCTCCCCCCTGTGCTTGATCGGTCTATGCGACCTATTCGGCTCCGTGGTGGGTGCGCAAAACCAGACACTGGGCGAGGCGGTGGACGTGACCGCGACGCCCTTCAGCCTGCACTACGCCAGCGACCGGACGCCCGGCTTCCAGGCCGCCTACACGCTCAACGTGCCGGTCAGCAAGGCCAGCGTGCCTGCCAGTCTCAAGCGCATCGAGCTGGAGATCGAGGTCGCAGGGCGACGCTTCACCGAGACGCTCCCGGCGACGCCCAACCAGGTCTATCGCTTCCAATGGGACGGACGCGACGCCTACGGACGGCGGGTGCAGGGCGCTCATCCTGTGAAAGTGCGGCTGGGCTACGTCTACGACGGCTACTATCAGGAGCCGGCCGAGATTGAGCGCTCCTTCGGTTACCGTGGCGACGGCGTAGCCCTCTCCTATGACCCGGCGCGACAGGAGTTCATCTTGTGGCAGCGGATGATGGCGCAGCTGGGGACGTGGGACGCGCGCGGGTTTGGCCTGGGTAGCTGGAGCCTCGACGTCCACCACGCCTACGATCCGGTCGGCAAGGTCCTCTATCTCGGCGACGGCCGCCGGCACCAGGGCGCGGCGCTGAGCCATGCGATCGACACCGTCGCCGGCGGCGGCGACGACCCGGCGTGCGCCACCTGCCCGGCCGACGAGCTGGAGATGGACCGCCCGCACGGTCTGGCGCTGGCCCCCGACGGCACACTCTACATCGCCGACACCTACAAAAACCGGGTTCGCGCGCTGCAGCCGGATGGGTCTGTTAAGACGCTGACCGCGCTCAACGACCAACTGAAACAGCCCATGGACGTGGCCCTGGCGCCCGACGGCGCGCTCTACGTCGCCGACACCGGCACGCAGTACGAACCCGGTCACAACCGCATCCTGCGCGTAGCACAGGACGGCGCGTTTATCGTCGTGGCGGGCACGGGCAGTCCCGGCTACAACGGCGACGGCATCCCCGCCGCCACGGCCCAGCTCAACACACCGGCGGGCGTCGCCGTGGGGCCGGACGGCAGCCTCTACGTCTCCGACACCGGCAACCACCGCATCCGCCAGATCACGCCCGACGGCGTCATCCAGACGGTGGCGGGCACCGGCAGCGCGGGCTACAGCGGCGACGACGGCCCCGCTACCCAAGCGCAGATCAACACCCCCTGGGGCCTAACCGTGGCCGAGGACGGCACGCTCGCCTTCGCCGATCACAACAACACATGCGTCCGGCAGGTAAGCGTGGACGGCATCATCTCCACCGTGGGCCCCGTCTTCAATCTCTACACGAACGACGTGGCACAGGACGACGACGGCAGCCTCTACGTCACGCTGGGCGGCGCCAGTCTCTTCGACGATTACCAGGTGCACCGGATAGCGCCCGACGGCAGCGTCACGGTTGTAGCGGGCGACGGCACGGCGGGCTTCAGCGGCGACGGCGGTCCGGCGACGGCGGCGCAGCTGGCAGCCTGGACCTACGGCGTCGTGCCCGGCCTGGAGAACAACCTCTATCTCGCCGACAACGACCGCATCCGCGAGGTGAGTCAGCCCCTGCCCGGCTTTGAGAGCACAGAACTGGCGATCCCCTCGGCCGACGGGCGCCTACTCTACCAGTTCGACGCCTTCGGACGCCACCTGCGCACGCTCAATAGCCTGACCGCCACGCCCATCTACACCTTCACCTACAACACGCAAGGCTGGCTCATGACCATCGAGGACGGCGACGGCGACCAGACCACCATCGAGCGCACCGCTGGCGTCACGCCCACAGCCGTCGTCGCGCCCTTTGGACAGCGCACCGAGCTGGATGTCAACGGCGACGGCTACCTGAAGGCGGTCAGTGATCCGCTGGGAGACACATACGCCTTCACCTACAGAGCCGGCGGGCTGCTGGAGACACTGACCGATCCGCGACAGAGCGTCCACCGCTATCGGTACGCTGCCGACGGGCGGCTCACCGACGACGAGAACCCGGCGGGCGGGCATCTGGCGCTGACGCGCCTCACGGACAACGCCGCCTATACCGTCAGCGTGGGGAGCGCCGAGGATCTGACCACCACCTACGCCGTCGGCTTTCTGGAGAGCGGCGAGCAGCTGCGGATCAACATCTTCCCCGACGGCACCCAGAATCAGGCGCGACTGGGAACCGACGCTGGCACCACCCTGACCTATCCTCACGATCTGCAGTATCATGAACGCCTGGAGGCCGATCCGCGCTTCAAAATGCAGGCGCCCCTCCTGGCAGAGCAGATCATCGAAACGCCGGAGGGGCGGACCTATCAGCTCAACGCCGCACGTGAGGCAGCGCTATCGCCCTCCGGTGATCCACCCGACCTGACCATACTCACCGATACCGTGACCGTCAATGGCAGAACGTACCGGTCAGTTTACGACACCGCGACGCGCACATGGACGCAGCGCTCCCCCGAAGGACGGGAGACGCTCACCGAACTGGATCCGCTAGGCCGCCCGCTCGAGATGATTATCGCCGACCTTCAGCCCTTCACCTACACTTACGACGACCACGGGCGTCCGGAGCAGGTCGCCCAGGGAAGCCGTCAGATGGCCTTCACCTACGCTCCGGTCAGCGGCTACCTCAAAGACAGCGCCGACGCGTTGGGAAACACGACCACCTACGTGCGCGACGCGACCGGGCGCCTGATCAGCCGGGTGCAGCCCGACGGCAGCAGCTGGGGCTATGCCTGGGACGGCAACGACAATCTGACGACGCTAACCGAGCCGGACGGCAGCACACAGCACGTTTTCACCTACACGCTCGACGACCGATTGGGGCTGTACCGCAGCCCGCTGGGGTCCGAGGAGCACTTCAGTTACGACCGGGACGGGCGGCTCGTGCGGCGTGAGCTCCCCTCGACGGACGCCATCGAGTGGCACTACAACGACCAGGGGCAACTGGCTACCACCCATACGCCGGAGGGCGATCACACCTTCGACTACGGCGCCGTGACCGGCCTGCTGACCCACGCCCGTTCGCGCGACGCCCAACACGTCGATTACGACTACGACGGGCACCTACCCATCGAGGCGGATTGGCGCGGCCTGGTGACGGACACGGTCCGCTACGCCTACGACGACGACCTGCGCACCTCACAGATCGACTACGCCGGCACCAGCCTGCCCATCAGCTACGATGACGACGGCCTCCTGACCGGTGTGGGCGCCATCGCGCTGAGCCGCGACGCCGATCACGGCCTGCTTCGCGGCGTGGCCGAGGGCGCGTTTAACGTGACGTACAACTACAACGATTTCGGAGAGATCAACGCCGTCACGGCGGCGTACGGAGCGATACTCTACCATACCACCTACACCCACGACGTCCTAGGGCGCATAAACCAGAAGGTGGAGAGCATCGACGGCAGCACGCACACGTGGACCTACGACTACGACGACGTGGGACAGTTGAGCCAAGTGCGCCGCGACGGGAGTCTCGTGGAGGATTACGCTTACGACGCCGTGGGCAACCGCATCGCCATGGACAACACTCTCATCGGCGTAACGGTGCCCAACGGCGGGTACAGTTACGCCGCCGATCATAAGCTGTTGACGGCGGGGTCGACGAGCTATACCTACGACGCCGATGGACGCCTCCGCACCGTCGTCGACGGCGGCACGACCACCTACATCTACAACACCGACGGCACGCTAGCCTCGGTGCAGACCGGCGGGCAGACCATCACCTACCAGTACAATGCCCAAGGTCGGCGCGTGACCCGCAGCGTCGACGGCGTGCGCACGCACGCCTGGCTCTACGGCGCCGGGACGCTGCCGTTGGCCGAATACGACGGCAGCGGCGCGTTGCGCAGCGTCTTTATCTACGCCGGCGGCGCCACGCCGGTCAAGATGATCCGCAGCGGCGCGACGTACCACGTCGTCAGCGATCATCTGGGCAGTCCGCGCCTGGTGGTCAACGGCAGCGGGAACATCGTCAAACGGATCGACTACGACGCCTTCGGCAACGTCATCGCCGACACCTACCCCGGCTTCGACCTGCCCTTCGGCTTCGCCGGCGGCCTGATCGACCCCGCCCACACGCTTGTGCGGTTCGGCGCGCGGGACTATCAGCCCTCCACGGGACGCTGGACGGGCAAGGATCCAATTCTTTTCGGCGGGGGCTATCACGTCTACGGCTACGTGGGCAACGATCCGCTGAACAGGGTGGACAGGCGTGGACTACAGGACTGCTTCGAAAGTCCCGGAGGACCGGTCTGCGTCGTCACAGAACAGACCTACACTGAGCCCTGGGAAGAGCCAGAGACTATCGACGGCGTCAATGGCGCTTATCAGCCTCACGGCGCCGCTTCGTTCACGGTGGATGGGGTTGAACTGACGTTAACCGCCGCGGATGTCACTAACCTCAACGTCTGTGTCAGAGCGGTGGGCGGTACCGAATCAAATCGCTTACCCTACGACGCTTCAGCGTTGCGCAGAACGGAACAGGAGCTGAAACAGCGGTATCAGTTTGACCCGGCGACGCTCAAAAGATGGGGATTTAGCACGACATCTGTTGAGGAAAAAAACGGGCAGGCACCGTGGTGGCAATTCTGGAAATGGTGAAAGCAAGATAACCTCCTTATCGCCGAGAGCGGAGATCACAGAGGTAGAAAACCCGAGCTTTTCTCTGTGGGCTCAGCGCTCTCTGCGGTAAAAAAAGATGCAAGCGTTCAGGTGAGTGAACTACGGGACACAGATCGACACAGATTGCACAGATTTTTCCCTCAAATG
>CAZCPK010000027.1:0-16595 GCA_964500755.1 uncultured Anaerolineales bacterium | reverse complement strand
AGAATATACCCATGCAAGGCGGAGATGACCGCCCCCGCGGCTTGGACGACCAGCATCAGCCCCAGCGTCCCGGCCAGCAGACCAAGCCGACTGCCCCGGAAGAAGGTAATGTAGGCGGGCTGCTCGGAGAGGAGGACCTCATCGACAACGAACTTCCAGAACAGCGGATTGAGCAGTTGCAGCGGCTGCGACAGCAGCAGACAGAGCAGCCCGGCGATGAACTGCCACCAATACGGACGAATATAACCCAGGATCCGCACAAATGTATTCACGTGCAAGGTCTCCGGTTGTCTCGTCGGCGGGGACCATCCGCCGCCGCAGGTGGACTGACCACACGCGCTATTCGTGCCTGAGGGCGACGATGGGGTCCAAGCTGGCGGCGCGCTTGGCCGGATAGAGCCCGAATACGATTCCAACGGCCAGGCTAATGCACAGCGACAATACGACCCCATAGGCGGGCACGACCGTGGGCATGCCGGTGGCGAGGCTGATTATCCGCGGGATCAGCAAGCCCAACACGATCCCGATCAGTCCACCGATCGACGAGAGCACCACCGTTTCGATGAGAAACTGGCCGATGATCTGCCGGCGCTTCGCGCCAATGGCGCGGCGGATGCCGATCTCGCGCGTCCGCTCCGTCACCGAGGCCAGCATGATGTTCATGATGCCGATCCCCCCCACCAGCAGGCTGATGCCCGCGATGGCCCCCAGAAAGACCGTGATCACGCTGGTGATCTGCTCGAAGGTGCCGATCAGGTCGGATTGGCTGATGATGGAGAAGTCGTCGGGCTCGCCGGGTTCGATACGGTGTCGCAGTCGTAGGATCTGCGAGACCTCCGTGATGGCGGCGTCCATGCGATCCTCGTCCACGGCCTGTACGTAGATCAGGGAGAGCCGTGGTTCCCCCCGGTTGGTGCGGCGGGGGTAGAGCCGACTTAGCGCGGTGCTCAGCGGGACGAAGACGGCGTCGTCCTCGCTGCGGAAACCACTGCCGCCGCGTTCCTCCATCACCCCGATCACGCGGAAGGGCACGCCGTCGATGCGGACGATCTCTCCAATCGGAAAGGGACTGTTGGGGAAGAGCGCCTCCGCGACGATCTTACCCAGGACAGCCACCCGCGCTCCACTCTCTTCGTCGATGGGGGTGAAAAAAGAACCGATGGCCGGCTGCCAGTCGCGCACGGTGGTGTAGTTGGGAGGGACGCCGTTGACCTCGGTATTTTTCTCCTCGCCCGGCACGGTGACCCGGCTACCGCCGTTGACTGTGGGAGCGACCCGTAGTACGTCCGGCGCCTGCGCTGGATCGGCCAGCGCTTGAGCGTCCCGCAAGGTTAAGTAGGCCGGTTTGTCTAGCTCTTGCTGGAAAGAGCCCGGAATTACAAAGAAGATATTGGTGCCGATGGATTGAAACTGCTGAGTGATGTAAGCCTGTACGCCTTGGCCGACCGAGAGCAGGGTGATGACGGCGCCGACACCGATGATGATGCCCAGCATGGTCAGAATGGCGCGCAGTTTGTTGGCCGCCAGTGCCCGGAGGGCCAGGCGGATGCTCTCGTAGAGTTTCATACGACAGCCTCCTCGACCGGTTCGTCGCGCCGGATGCGCCCGTCAAAGAGGTGCAGAATCCGGTCGGCGTATTCCCGTAAGCGGGGATCGTGGGTGACGAGGATGATCGTGATGTTGTGCTCGCGGTTGAGGTTCTGGAGAATCCGCATCACTTCCTTGCCGGATTCGCTGTCTAGGTTGCCCGTGGGTTCGTCGGCGAGGATGATGGCCGGGCGGTTGACCAGCGCTCGGGCGATGGCCACCCGCTGCTGTTGGCCGCCCGAGAGCTCGTTGGGCATGTGATCCAGGCGTTCCCCCAACCCCACCGCTTTGAGCACCTCGGTGGCGCGCTCTCGACGGGCTTGCAGGGAGACGCCCGCGTAGACCAACGGGAGCTGCACGTTCTCCAGGGCCGTCGTGCGCGCCAGCAGGTTGAAGCTCTGGAAGACGAAGCCGACCCGCCGGTTGCGCACGGCCGCCAGCTCGTCCTCACTCATCTGGCTGACGTCCTCGCCGTCGAGGTGGTATGACCCATCCGTGGGTTGATCCAGGCAGCCGATGACGTTCATCAGCGTCGACTTGCCGGAGCCGGAGGGGCCCATGATCGCCAGCGCCTCCCCCCGCCGCACGTCCAGGGAGACGCCGCGCAGGGCGTGAACCTCCTGTGTCCCCATCTGATAGATTTTGGTCACGTCGCGAATGTTGATGACGGCGTCGTCCATCAGTTTCCCTGTCCCCGGGAGGGCGGTCCGGTGAACTCCAGCAAGTTGCGCTCCTCGGTGACCAGGACGACGGTGTCCCCGACCGCCAGGCCCTCTTCGACAATGGTATAGCTCTCGTTGCGTTCTCCCAGGGAGACCGCTACTCGCTTCGGCGCGCCGCCTTCCAGGCGGTAGGTGTAGGTCTCACTGGTGCTCTGGTCGGTACGGACGGCCCAGTTGGGAATGAGCACCACGTCTTCGACCCGGTTGGCCTGGATCAGCACGCTGGCGGTCATGCCATCTCTGATCTCTACGCCGTCGTTCCTCTCCGGTTCCAGGCGTATGTGGACGGGGTAGGAGACGATACCGCCCACGTTGGTCGGCGCGGGAGCGATTGTCTCGATCTCGCCGATCAGCGTTGTCTCCGGGTAGGCGTCGACGGTGGTCTCAACCCGCTGCCCCAGCGCCAATTTGCTGATGTCCGTCTCGTCCACGGTGACCTCGATGTAGAAGACGGAGGGATCGACCAGCGTCACTGCAGAGAGGGAAGACGCGACTCGCACGCCCTGTTGGAGGTTGACGCTTCCGATAACGCCGGCAAAGGGTGCGGTGAGACGGGCGTTGTCGAGATTCTGCTGGGCGCGTCTTACGGCTAACTCCAGCAGGGGATCGACGCCCTCCTCCAGGCGTCCCAGGTTGAGTTCGGCGCGCGCCACCTCGATCTGCAGGACTTCCAGGCCCTCCTGCTGCGCTTCGTTTTCGGAGGCCGCCCGGCCATATTCCGATTGCGCCTGCGCCAGCTGGGCCTCGGCGGCTTCGACGTCCGGCGCTGCAGCGCCGGAGCGGGTCTTCTGTAGCTGCAGCTCGGCGATGCGCACGCGCTCCTCCGCCTGTTGGACGGCGGCTTGTGCGGCGTCACATTGGGCTTCGGTCGCCTGACCGAACTTGACCGCGCCGCAGGTGGAATCACGTTGGATTTGTTGTCCCCAGAGGGCGTTGCGTGCCTCCTCCACCTGACGTTCAGCGATGCGGACGTCTTCCTCGCTGGCGCCTTGTTGCACTCGTTCCAGGTTGGCCCGTGCGTTGCGCACGCTTGCCGCCGCCGTCCCCAGCCCCGGCACACGCAGTTGAGCCTGCTTCAGCTGCAATTGCGCCGCCTTGAGATTCAGTTCCGCCTGCTCAATCTGCCGAACGTTCTCTTTTTGGGCCTCGTCGAGCCGGGTCTGGGCTTCCTCCAGGGCCAAGGTCAGGGATTCCGTCTCCAACCGGGCCAGTACCTCGCCCTTTTCGACTTCGTCGCCCACCGCAACGTTGACCTCCGCGACGACGCCCGGCGTCTCGAAGTTTAACGTGGCTTTCTGGTTGGCGGTGACGTTACCGCTTGCTGCTACGGAGATGACCAGATCGTCGCGAATGACCTCGGCGCGGCGTAAAATATCGGTGTCTTGTCGTTGCGTGCGTCGGTTGCGAAGCCACAGGAATCCTCCGATGCCCCCGGCAATGATGAGGCCTGCGATCAGCCAGCGCCAGATATTCTTCATCGTTTTGCCTCCCACTTGTGGAGTGGTTGTCTCCTGAGATCTTGAGTTGACTGCGGTCATAAATGACCGCGGTCATATTATAGCACGCTGTACGTGATTGGCAATGGCCATGGGAGAGAGTGGGGCTGGCTGCCGAACACCCTGGCGACCGATAAAAAACTATCTCAGCAGATTAAGCAAATTTACATGCATGGGAGGCGAGGTTGTGGGATGATTCTACATCTCCTGCAGCGTCCGTTGCAAGATCGCCAGCCGGGCCAGCGCTTTACCGGCGCCGATGGCGACGCAGGCCATGGGCGCGTCGGCGACGTAGACCGGTACGCCCGTTTCCTGGGTCAGCAGCTGATCGATGTTGCGGAGCAGGGAGCCGCCCCCGATCATCGTCATGCCCCGGTCGATAATGTCCGAGGCCAGCTCGGGCGGCGTCTGCTCCAGCACCGATTTGACCATGCCTACGATCAGGGAGACCGGTTCCTCCAGGGCTTCCACGATGTCGTCGGAGGTGATCTCTACCCGTCTGGGGAGTCCGGTCACCTGGTCGCGGCCCTGGATCTCCATACGCAATGGATCGCTTTCCAGGGGCAGGGCGGCGCCGATGCGGATCTTCGCTTCTTCGGCGGTGGGCAGCCCGATCATAAGATTGTACTTGCGGCGGATATACGCGGCGATGGCCTCGTCCATGCGGACGCCGCCCACGCGGACGGCTGCGGAAGAGACGACGCCGTAGACGGAGAGGACCGCGGCTTCACTGGCGCCGCCGCCCAGATCGATGACCATGTGACCGCCCGGGGTATGGATGGGGAGGCCCGCGCCGATGGCGCCCGCCAGAGGTTCCGGGATGCGGTAGGCTTTGCCTGCGCCGGCTTCCAGGGCGGCTTCGTGCACGGCCCGGCGCTCCACCTGTGTGACGCCGAAAGGTACGGTGAGCATGACGTGCGGCTTGAAGAGCCGTGAGCGCCCGGCGACCCGCTGGATAAAGTGTGTCAACATCTCCCGCGTGACGTGATAATCGGCGATAACGCCATCGCGTAAGGGTCGGCGTACCTGAATAGTCTCCGGCGCCCGCCCTAACAGCGCGCGCGCTTCCTCGCCCACCGCGACCACGTTGCCGGTATTAAGCTCCTGCGCCACGACGGATGGCTCCTGCAAGACAATGCCTTTGCCGCGCACGTAGACCAGGACGTTGACCGTCCCTAGATCAATCCCTAACTCCATTGTGAAAAGCATACGTATTCGTCCGCCCTCTCGACTTTGAACATTCTCAATGGATGATCATACATGAATTCGAGCATTTGTCCAACTTGCTATCCTTGGGAGGACGAAGAGCGCTAGAGGATGACCTGGGTAAGCGTTGCCCGGAGGCGCTGAGCCACCGTAGCAAGCCTTAGAACCGCTTCGTTTGCCCGCTGTGAGGTACTCTTGTGCAAAAGCTCAGATTTGCTATACTGATTTATCAGTGAAGAAGGGGAGGTGTCAAAGCGTGGCTGAGCAGACAGGAACGGTCGTGCGCGTCGCCGGCGTGGTGGTGGACGCCGAGTTTCCCTCGGGGGACTTACCGAGCATCCATAATGCTCTGGTCATCGAGCGGGACGATGCGCCCAAACTCGTCGTCGAGGTACAGGAGCACATTGATCCGCGGACGGTGCGGGGTATCGCCATGGGGAGCACGGACGGCCTGCGTCGGGGTCTCGTGGTACGCAGTACCGGGACGCCCATCCGCGTCCCGGTGGGACGGACGACGCTGGGCCGGATGTTCAACGTGCTCGGTGAGCCCATTGATGACCGTCCCCCGCCGGTCGCTGTGCGTCATCTGCCGATTCACGCAGATCCCCCCTCGCTGCAGGAGCAGGAGGTTGCCGCCGAACCGTTTATCACCGGCATTAAAGTCATCGATCTGTTGACGCCCTATCCGCGGGGTGGGAAGATCGGGCTCTTTGGCGGCGCCGGCGTCGGCAAGACGCTGCTGATGATCGAGCTGATGCGTCACACCATCCGTGAGCACGAGGGGATCGTGCTCTTCGCCGGGGTGGGGGAGCGCAGCCGTGAGGGGAATGATCTCTGGCTTGATATGCAGGAGAGCGGCGTCATCGACAGCACGACCCTCGTCTTTGGACAGATGAACGAGCCGCCCGGCGCACGGCTGCGCACGCCGCTTACGGCGTTGACCATGGCCGAGTACTTCCGGGATCACGAGCAGCGCGAGGTTCTCCTGTTCATCGATAATATCTTCCGCTACATTCAGGCGGGAGCGGAGGTCTCGGCGCTGCTGGGGCGGCTGCCCAGCGCTGTGGGCTATCAGCCGACGCTGGAGTCGGAGATGGGCGCGCTGCAGGAGCGCATCACCACGACGAGTCGCGGCAGCGTGACGTCGGTCCAGGCGGTCTACGTTCCCGCGGACGATATGACCGATCCGGCGGTGGTGGCGACCTTCGCGCACCTTGACGCTTCGACCATCCTGACCCGGCGGCTGGCGAGTCGCGGCTTCTATCCCGCCATCGACCCACTGGAGTCCAGCAGCTCCCTGCTGACGCCGGAGCGTGTGGGTGAGCAGCACTTCGAGATCGCGTCGGAGGTGCGCGCGCTCCTGGCCCGCTACGAGGCCCTGCGGGACGTCATCGCTATTCTGGGCGTGGACGAGCTGAACCAGGAGGATCAGCAGGTCGTCGCCCGGGCTCGACGGTTGCAGCGCTTCCTGACGCAGCCTTTTTTCACCGCCGAGCGCTTTACCGGCATCCCCGGACACTTCGTCTCTCTGGAGGAGACCCTGCACGGCTTCCGTGAGATCCTGGAGGGACGGCACGATGAGGTGCCGGAGCAGGCATTTTACATGACGGGAACTATCGACGACGTCTTGGCTAAAGCTGAAGGCGTCGCGGAGCCGGAGGCGCACGTTGCCTGAGCAGCTGCGGTTGATCGTCAAGACGCCGGCGGAGACTCTGTTGGATCAGCGAAGGATCTCCAAGATCACCGTGCGTCTCGCGGACGGCGGGGGACTGAGCATCTATCCGGGGCACGCCCCCTTGCTGGCGGAGACGGTCCAGGCGCCCGTGCGCTACGAGGATCCCGTCGGTGAGCACGAGATCGCGTTGGATAGCGGCATTCTCCACGTGACGCGGGATGCCGTATGGTGCCTGGTGCCCGGCAAGTTGCGTCGGGAGGCCGTGCTGGAGGTCGAGGCGCAGGAGCGAAAGCAGCGTTTTGACCGGCTTACGAAACTTTTGTTGGATACACTGGATATTCCGCAATTAAAACGTGAGCTGGGGCAAGAGCCGGATCCAGAAACAGGTGATTGAGGATGAAACGGTCATCGAATCCCTGGGAAGGTCTTGGCGAGGGCGTGCGGGCTTCCTCCCTGGGCTGGGAACTGGCTCTGCCGATCTTTATCGGGGTGTTGGTGGGACATTATCTGGATAAGTGGTTGGGCACGAACTACATCTTTACGGTGGGACTCCTTTTCTTCGGCGCCTTCGCCGGGTTCTATAATCTCTGGCGCTTCAATCAGCGCTTTGAGGCTCGGCGCCGGCGCGCCGATGGGGAGCTGGAGGATAAGAGGTGAGTGACCTTCTCTGGTTGCTGGCAGGTGGCGGCATCGGCTGGCTCACCATGGCATTGCATGTCTGGTCGGGGGCGAAAATTACGCCTGACGCATCGGGCCACGCGCTTTTCTGGGTCATGGGAGGCCTTGTGGGACGTTTGGTTCTAATAGGGTCGGGGTTGACGCTGGCGTTGCAACAGGGTATCCCGCAGGGAGTCCTGACGTTTATTGGGATCTTGGGGATGCGCTGGCTCGTTATCTACCGCCTGCATCGCGGTAGAGCGTTTGGTCGTTACTTGAAGTGAATTGAGCTATAGTACAAGGAGGAGAAGCTGTGGACGTCTCTCCGCAACGGGTCTTTCGACTGTTTGGTGATGTCTGGGTTACCAATACGGTGGTCTCAACGTGGGTGATGATGGTGGCTATCGTGGCGATTGCGCTCATTATCCGGCGACGCCAGCCCTTTGCGCTGGAGATGCTCCTGGACTTTCTCAGTGACATGCTTGCAGACGTGATGGGCGAGCGCGCCCGCCGTTATCTACCCTTTCTTGGCACGTTGGCTATCTTCATCGCTGTGGCTAACAGCATCGGGATCGTCCCCGGACTGGTGGCGCCGACCCGCGACATCAGCACCCCGCTGGCGTTGGCTCTGGTGGTCTTCTTCGCCGTGCACTATTTTGGCATCCGGGAAAAAGGCCTGTTGGCCTATCTAAAAGATCTGGCCGCGCCAATCTATCTCTTGCCGTTGACGTTGCCCCTGGAGGTTATCGGACAGATCAGCCGTACGTTGTCGCTTACCTTACGCTTATTTGGCAACATTGTGAGCGGTGAGCTCGTCGTGGCCGTGATCTTCTCGCTGGTACCGCTCTTTGTGGAGCTACCGATTGTGGGGTTAAGTCTCTTTACCGGATTGTTGCAGGCTTACATTTTCACGATATTGGCCGCCGTCTACATCAATTCTGGCGTTGAAGAGGGCCAGGTTTAATGAGTTCACATCTGCATTGAATTCTAGTATGAAGGAGCTATCTATATGTGGGAGAATATGAGTCCTGAAACTTTGATCACCGTTTTGACCATTCTGGTGCCGGGCATCGGCATCATCTTCGGCACCCTGACTCCCGCCATCGTGGAGAGTCGCGTGGCGCTCAAGGCATTGGATGGCATGATCCGTCAACCGGAAGTGGCCGCCGACGCGCGCACAACCATGATCATCGCTATGGCCCTGCTGGAGTCGACGGCGATCTACGCCCTGTTGGTTTTCCTCATTCTGATTTTCGCCAACCCGTTGTTGGACCGCTTCTTTGCCACAGGGGCTCCAGAGAGCTTGCTGTTGCTCTTTCACGTGTAGTGGAGGCGAGAGAATGTTCGAGGAGACTGTATGAGCGCGCGAATGCCCCGAGGACATCTTGTCGATCGGGGTGGGCTACGCGGCGCGCTTCTTGAGGAGGCGGGATGAATCTAATTCCAGACCTACAGACGGTGATTTTCGAGATCCTGAATTTTCTCGTCTTAAGTGGTTTGCTCTACTGGTTTATGTTTAAACCCATGATGGCCCGGATCGAGGAGCGCGCGGAGGAAAAGCGCGAGATGCTGGAGGAGATCCGTAAGCAGCGTGAGGAAATCGCTGAGCTGCGCGAGCGTTGGGAGTCCCGGATCTCTGGGGCCGAGGAGGAGGCCGCTGAGATTGTCTCCGAGGCGCGGGAGGAAGCCGAAGAGGAGCGCGAGGTCATCCTTCAGGAGGCCGAGGAGGAAGTAGTGCAAATATTGGCCGGGGCCCACGAGGACGCCGCGCGGGTGCGCAAGCAAGCCATTGCGGACTTTCACGCCGAGGTGCTGGATGCGATTCTGGACGTCAGCGCGTTGGTCATTAACCAGGTGGCGCCGGAGGAGATGCACCGCTCGATGATCAAGGAACTCGTCGAGCGCATCTGGGAGATGGGGCGCAGCGAGATGGAACGGGTTGAGGAGTTCCGCCGCTCGTTGGGAGATCGGGCGCCGACTGCGCACGTCGCCACGGCGCGCTCGCTCTCCCAGGAGCTGCGCGGGGAACTGGCGCGCACGTTGGCGGCGCTGGCCGATCGCAACGTCGATCTGGACATCGACGTGGAGCCCGAGCTGGCCGTGGGCATGCGGGTGCGGCTGGGCGACATCGTCGTCGAGAATACCATCGCCAGCCAGATGAATGATTTACGCGAGAACGTGAAAGACGCGTTGGGTGAACGGTTGGACTATGAATGAAAAACGTTCCGAACCCGATATCGAATCCTTGCTTGATGCGCTGAGAAAGAAAGCGGCGGATCGTGAGGTCGAGGTGCACGTCGAGCGCTCCGAAGAGGAGTTCGTCAAACGCATCAGCCAGCGGGTGCACGACGAGATCCGCGACTACAAGGTGCGTCCTGAACCGGCCTCCCTGCTTGGGGCGGTACGAGAAGGCGTGCGGATGCGTGAACCCTCCGTGCGCTTGCGGGACGTGGGGACCGTGTTGCACATCGGCGACGGGGTCGCAACACTCTCCGGCCTGCCCCGCGCGCGAGTCAACGAGCTGGTCTCCTTTCCTACCGGCGTGCAGGGGCTGATTCTCAATCTGGAGCGCGCCCGGCTGGACGTTATCATGTTGGGACCTGAGGAGGACATTCAGGGCGGTGACCTGGTGAACGGTACCGGGGAACGCTTGCAAGTTCCGGTGGGTACCGCGCTGTTGGGACGCGTGGTGAATCCTCTGGGAGAACCCTTGGATGAAGGGGGGGGCATCGATGCGATGGAGGAGCGTTTCCTGGAACGGGAAGCGCCGACTATCGTGGAGCGGGAACCCGTGAATGAACCGCTGTATACGGGATTGAAGGTGATTGACGCCCTGGTGCCTATCGGACGCGGTCAGCGTGAGCTTATCATAGGAGATCGGCAGACCGGCAAGACGACCATTGCCGTGGATGCGATCCTTAATCAGGCTGAGAGCAACGTGCTCTGCGTCTACGTCGCCATTGGACAGAAAAAGTCCTCTACGCTATCAGTGATTGAGACGCTGCGCGCGTACGACGCGCTGAAATACACCACCGTCATCATGTCCAGCCCCAACGATCCCCCGGCGCTGCGGTATCTGGCGCCCTATGCCGGATGTACGATAGCGGAATTTTTCATGGATCAGGGGCGCGACGTGCTGATACTCTATGATGATCTGAGCAAACACGCGGATTCCTATCGTGAGTTGAGTTTGCTACTGCGGCGCCCCCCGGGCCGTGAGGCCTATCCCGGTGATATCTTCTATCTACACTCTCGCTTGTTGGAGCGCGCTGCCAAACTCAATGAGGGGGCCGGCGGGGGCTCGATGACGGCCTTGCCGGTGGTCGAGACGCAGCAGGGGAGTTTATCCGCCTATATCCCGACCAACTTGATCTCCATCACGGATGGTCAGCTTGTACTGGAACGTGAGCTCTTCAACAAGGGGATCAAGCCGGCGGTCAACGCGGGGCGTTCGGTCTCGCGGGTGGGGGGCTCGGCGCAGACCGACGCCATGCGTGAGCTGGCCGGTCCGCTGCGACTGGAGCTCTCCCAATACGAGGAGGTCGAGCAGTTTTCCCGTATCGGTACGGAGGTCGACGAGGCCACGCAGCGCCAGCTGCGCCGGGGCAAGCGCCTGCAGCGGATTCTTATCCAACCGGCCCATCAGCCGCTGCGATTGGCGCAACAGGTTGTCGTTCTGCTGGCGGCGACTGAGGGATATCTGGACGCCGTGTCGTTGGACGCCCTGCGGTGGTTTGAGCAGGGACTGTTGGAGACGGTCGCCGAGCGTCAGGCCGGGCTGATGGCGCAGTTGAACCGCTCGGGAGAACTCACCGCCGAGATGCGGCAGGCGTTTCTTGACGTAATTAACGACTACGTGACGGACGTGTGGCAAGGAGGCGAAGGCCTATGAAGATGGTTATGGCTGTGATCCCCCGGGATCAAGCCGAGAGCGTACTACAAGCGTTGGTCTCGGCCGGGCACACAGCGACGTTTGTGGAGAGTCGCGGTGGCGTGTTGCGCCAGGCGTGGAAGATTCTCTTTATTGGCGTGGGGGCAGAGGATCTGGAGTCGGCGTTAGGTGTCATTCGGGATAGCTGCCGTTCCAAGGTCAAGGTGGAGTCCGCAGAGACACGTCTCCCTTTTGGTGGCAGTGCGGAGACCGAGACCGAGATCGGTGGCGCTGCCGTCTGGGTCTGGGACATTGAGAAGTTTGAGACGTACTGATGGGACGATCTGATGCCTGATGCGGAGCGCCTTCGTGAGCGGCTAGAGAATATCCGCACCGTCCGTCCGGTGCTGGAAGCGTTACGTACTATCTCCTCGGGTAGCTGGCAGGCTGCGCTGCGTCGTAGAAAGACGTTATCGGCGTACGCGCGGCGCTTGCAGGCGGTGCTCCCCATCTTGCTGCCGCATCTGGATTCGCCGTCCCGTCTGGGCCTGTTAACGCGTCTCCTGGGCAAGGGTGACGAAGAAGCGCCGCGGTCTGAGGTGCAGAACGTGGTCCTGCTGGTCGTCGGTAGTGAACGCGGTCTCTGTGGCGCCTTCAACGACGTGATCGTGACTCGGGCGGAGCGTTATCTGGAGCGGTGGGCCGTAGAAGGGGGGACGGTGGAGTTAATGCTCCTCGGCGAGCACGTTCGGCGCTATTTCGAGCGTCAGGAGCGCCCCATCAGTTGGTTCCGACCCATGACGATCTCGGGACTCCCGCCTTTTTCATTGCCTCTGGGTCTGTCCCAGCGATGGTTGACGCGGTACGAGACGGGAGAACTTGACCGTGTCGATCTGCTTTACAATGTCTATCAAGGGGTGGGCAGGTACGCGTCGGAGGTTACCTCGCTGATCCCTCCTGAGATGCCCGATGTCGAGCAACAGGATATTGAGATGGTCTCCCGCACCATCGTGGAGACGGATCCGCGCTCGCTTTACGCCCGGGTTCTGGAGCAGTGGGTTTCACTCACCTTTTACGCAGTGCTGCTTGAGTCAGTTGCCGCGGAACATTCGACACGTTACCAGTTGTTGGAGAGGGCTTCGGGGAACACCGAGCGCCTCGTAGAGGAACTTAATGGGCAGCTTCAAGCGATCCGTCGGGAGAAGATTACCCGCGAGATGCAGGATCTGGCGACGGGCGCTGGTCTGTTGGATGACGAGTCGACGTAGGGACCAGGGGGGTAGATGAAGCGTCTGTGGACACCCTGGCGGATGGCCTATATTCTGGGGGGAGGCGAGCGAGTGGCGGGATGTCTTTTCTGTGAGAAACCAAAGGCCGAAGATGATCAGATGGCCTTGATTCTGCATCGGGCGGAACACTGCTTTGTGATGCTCAACCGCTATCCCTACAACAACGGTCACCTGTTGGTGGTGCCCTATCAGCACGAGTCCTCGCTACAGCACATCTCACGGGCAGCATCCGCCGAGTTGATGCATCTGGTGCAGTGCTCGTTGGGATTTCTGCGGGACATATATCACCCCGACGGTTTCAACCTGGGTGTGAATGAGGGCCAGGCCGCGGGCGCCGGCATTGTGGAACACGTCCACTTTCACATTGTCCCGCGCTGGGCGGGGGATTCCAACTACGTCTCGGTGCTTGGTGAGACGCGGGTTATTCCCGAGTTGCTTGAGAAAACCTACACGGGGTTGCGTCCGTATTACGAAGCGTTGGATGGCGGGGAGTAAGACGACGGCGGAGTCGCGTCATAACGCTCCTCCGCTACGCTTGCCCCGTGGGGCAACCCTTGGGCATTGGCCTCAGGATAAGTGTCCGGGGACTTCGTGGCTAACTACGAACTTTCGCTTTCGACGGAATTAGACCACGTGATCGCTGTGACGGCTCCGCGATAGTCGACCAATCGTCTCGCCATCTTCTTCAGGCGCGGCGCACTTGCCGAGGTGTAGAAGTGATGGCAGGCTGCGTGGCCTTCTGGGGCTCGCAGCGTTTGCCTGTCCAGAACTCGACCGACCTGTCGGGCGACCGCCGGCGCGGGATCGATCAGCTCCACCTTCGGTCCCACGATGCGCTTGATAAGCGGGGCGAGAAATGGGTAGTGCGTGCAGCCCAGCACGAGCTGATCAATGCCTCGCTCCATCATCGGGTGCAGGTACCCCCGCAACAGTGATTCCGTCTCCGCGCTCTCCAGTGCGCCGGCCTCGACCGCCTCGACCAGTCCCGGGCACGTTTGGGTTTCCACTTGCACCTGATCCTCGAAGCGTTTCGCCAGGCGGTGAAAGAGGACGCCCTGGAACGTCGCGGGAGTAGCGATGACACCGACGACGCCGGTCTGAGTGCGCTCCGCTGCGGGCTTGACCGCCGGCTCCATGCCCACGAACGGCACGTGGGGGAAAGCGGCACGCAGCTGTTGAAGTGCTGCACCGGAGGCGGTGTTGCAGGCGACGACGATAATTTTTGCGCCCCGGGTCAGGAGGAACTCCGCAATCCCCTTCGCGTAGTCACGAACCACCTCAAGCCGTTGGGGGCCATAGGGCGCCCGGCCCTGATCGGCGACGTAGAGCGTGCTCTCGCCGGGTAGTTGCCGCACAATCTCTCGCCAGACAGTGAGGCCACCCACGCCGGAATCGAACATCCCGATGGGATCAGTTGAGCTCATCTACTCGGCGATGGAGAAGGTGAACGAGTAGGGGGCTGCCTCGGTCGTCACCGGGGCGATAGCGGAGATAAGCAGCACGACGCGATCCGCGTCTTCGACGAGTGGCAATTGCCAGATTCCTGTATTGTCCCCCGTTCTCAGCAATGACCTGACCTGTGGCGCTTCAGTTTCACCATAAACGACGGCCTGGACGATCCATTCCTGCGGCAAAACGTTGGCATGTCGCACAAAGCCGGCGGCTGTCCAGCTCTCATCGGCAGCCTCCGCGTCTTCGACCCAACGACGCTCACCGTCGACGACGACGGCGATATCGTCAAGGGCCCAGCCGGGTTGCGTTACGGCCGCATCGGTGATGTACTCAAAGCGTAGGGCGATTTCCTGGCCTGCAAAGCGTGTCAGATCCGCATGCAACTGTTGCCAACCGCCGCTGTCGCCGGTCAGGCCGCATCCGTAGTTATTGCCGTTTGGATCCGATTGATTACACGCTAGTCCGGCGTCGTCCAGGATTTGCCAGGTGATGTCGGGGGAGGTAAGGTCCGCAGGGATCACGCCGGCTGCCGTCGTGCCAACCACCACGTAGCCGTAATCCCAATCATTTTCGATATGATACCAGGTTTGAAACTCCAGCCGGGCCCTTTGAACGTCCGTTAGATCGAAGATCCGCGTCAACGTGCTGTCGGATTCGTCGTTGCGATTGGACCACCAAAGATAGTCGCCGCTGTACGCTGTCGTGGCAAGAATCTGCACCTGAGGCGCGCCGGTAAAACTCAGCGTGTAGTTCGCTGTTGGAAGCTCCTCAATTTCCACGTAGTCGACACCGTATTGCCGGACAACGCTTTCTCGCTGCACGGGGAGGTCACGAGCGGAAACTCGGTAATCCTTGCGGGGTTCATAGGGGTCGATGACCTCGTAGCCGTACTGACCGTCTTCCATGCCTGGATTATCAAGGAGGTTGGCAATCATCCAATCCGCGAAGAGATCCGTATGATCAAAGGTATATCCCAGTTCGCGCAACGTCAGGTCGACGCTGTCCATACCGTTTTCCGGATTTGACACCAGCGCCTTCGTGGCGTCCTCATCAAAGCGGTCGAGGAAGTATTCCATGAAGAGGTAGGCGCCACCGTAATTCGCCGAGGCATCGCCCGCCGTCCCCTCAGGCCAGTGAGTCAGTTGGGTGTCCGGTGTATTCATATATGCGGTGTCACTGCCGCCAACCGTGTAGTTACTCTCTGCGTGAGCCCGCTCGTTGAGCACCATCGCCAGCTCCGAGCAGCCCTCGTTCAGCCAGGTGGTTTCGTTGCGATCGTTGTACCAGTGGATCATGTGCTGGAATTCGTGGGCCAGCACGCCGTTGTAGAACTTGCTGCCCACCTGAATATTGTCCAAGTTGATGTAGAACATTTCCATCTCGTTCGAGTCGTCGCGCACGGCTTTCACGTACTCGTCGGGGCTGGAGAAGTAGCCGGCGACCGTGGCCCCAAGGCCCGTGGCGTGGAGAATACTGAGGTGGGGGTCGCCGTCGACGCCGGGTGTCCACTCTGACCCGAAGAACTCGCGGGTTGTCGGGTACGTATGGCTCTCAAAGAGTTCCGCAGCCTCGCCCAGCGTGTCGAGGTTAATCTTGTTGAGGGCCGTCGTTTCCACCCACATATAGACGTGGGGCGTCTTATATACGAGCTCCGCTTCGACCTCAAACCGTTCTTCGGCGTCGACGTCCGAGACAGTGAAGCGGCGCTTTGTCCCTACAGGATAATCTGGCGATTCGGTATTTGCGATACGCGGCGTCTTCGGATCTATGCCCAACAGTCGAATGCCCAGTTCGTGGGTGTCAGCGTCAGGCATCTCTGCTGTCTCGAGGGCATTCAATGTCTCCTCAGCCTGTCGCGTCGCGCGTTCGTCTGGCGGAGGGGCGAGCGTGGGGGGGGGGTCAATCTCCGAATCCAGTCGTCGCCCCGACTCCTCTTCCCGGCGCTCCGAAAGTGGCGGCGGGGTTGGTCGTTGATAAGGATTTTGTTCCCGGTCCCACATGAGCAGGAGCCCGGCGCCGACCGTACAACAGGTACAGAGGATCAAGGCGATTGCCACAGCCAAGAGGACGTAAAGCAACCAACGTTGCGTGTCGTTACGCATAACCGAACCTCACAGTAACTCAATCAATACGGACTCATATAGTTGCGGCTGCCCTTGTAAGGACAGCCGCTGGCGAATAGCCCTTCTCGGTGAATTCAATTATACGCGTGGAGGCCACAAAAACAAGAGTACCTCGGGGGACGGTGTACAACTGAGCCAAGCGCGTTGCTATCCGCAAGTGTCAACCTGTTTCTAAACCAACCCCGAGGAGCTACGGAAAAATCCCTCCGCAAATATCTCTGACGCAGTCAGTTTGGATTGGGCAGCATGTTCTCTACTCGACTGAACATAGTTGACACCTGGGTACCTAAGACGGTGAGGATAAAGACAATCAAGACGGCGACAAGTATGAGAATCAGGCCATATTCGGTCAGACCTTGTCCTTCTTCAGCAGGCAGATAAAGCATTGTGATCACTCCTTGTGCCGTGTATTATCAATGGTGACGCTTGTCCGGGCTCGTATATACCATTCTAACGGAATTGTAACTTGGATTCAACTATCAAGTGCAAGATTCAACTACCTCTTTAAAGACTATCT
>CAZCPK010000026.1:0-16824 GCA_964500755.1 uncultured Anaerolineales bacterium | reverse complement strand
GGCCGCCGCCGGAGAGGACGCCTCGGAGGGAAGAGACGCGTCCGGCAACGGCGGCGCATCCCGCAAGCGCCGCTCCTCCCGCGGCCGCCGCGGCGGTCGGCGCGGTCGCCGCTCCCAAAAGGCGGAGCCGAAGACCGACGCCCCCGAGGAAACGCCCGCGCCGCCACCGTCCGGGGAGGAGTCGTCCGCCGGGGAGAGCGCCCCTCCGAAAAAGACCGGGCGCAAGCGCGGCAGGAAGCGCAGCCGCGCGAAGAAAAGCGCCGACGCCGCCGACACCGGATGTGGAGGCGCTGCCGAAGGTCACCGTGCAAATCCCGCTACGCAACGAGCGGTACGTGGCCCGCCGCGTCATCCGGCACGTGGCGGCCCTGACGTGGCCTCGCGACCGCCTGGAGATCCAAATTCTCGACGATTCCGACGACGAGACGACCGTCCTCGTCCGCCGGGCAGCGGCGCGACTGCGTGCGCGGGGCCACGACATCCAGGTTCTCCACCGCGCCCGCCCTGCAGGGCAAAAGGCCGGCGCCCTGGCTGCCGGGCTAAGAAGAGCCAGCGGTGATTTTATCGCCCACTTCGACGCGGACTTTTGCCCCCCGCCGGATTTCCTCCAGCGGCTGATGCCCCACCTCCTGGTCGACGAGACGTTGGGCGCCGTCCAGGCGCGTTGGGGACACCTCAACGCTACCGCGTCGCCGCTGACCCGCGCCCAGGCGCTGATCATGGACGCACACTTCACCGTGGAACAGATCGCACGCAATCGCAGCGGCCTGCTGATGAATTTCAACGGCACCGCCGGTATCTGGCGGCGCGCGGCCATCGTCGACGCGGGCGGCTGGCAGAGCGACACGGTGACCGAAGATCTCGATCTCAGCTACCGCGCCCAGCTGCGCGGCTGGCGCCTGCGCTACCTGCCCGACGTGGTGGCGCCGGCAGAGCTGCCCAACCTGCTCGTCGCCTTCAAATCTCAACAGTACCGCTGGGCCAAGGGCGCCGCCCAGACGCTACGCAAGCTCTGGCGACCCATCCTCACGTCACCGCGCCTCTCCTTCCTCCAGAAGTTCATGGCGTTGTTGCACCTCTCCGGCTACTTTCACCAACCCCTTTTTCTGCTCCTGCTGTTACTGACGTTGCCAGTTGCCTACTATCAGCCCGCACTGCCACCGCTGACCACGTTGCTCGGCACGCTGCTGGGCATTCCGCCACTGCTCTACGTGCTCGGACAGGTGGCGCTCTACCGTGACTGGCCCCGTCGCCTGCTGGCCTATCCCATGCTGGCGGCGTTGGGCATGGGCCTCACGTGGAACACCACCCTGGCCCTCCTGGACGGTCTCCTGCACTGGGGTGGAGACTTCGTCCGTACCCCGAAAGGAACGCCACGAGGGACTTCCAAGGGGCATCCAACGATCCACCCCAGCTATCACCCGTCCGGGACACCAGCGATCTGGGGGGAACTGATACTGGGATTCTATGCACTGCTCGCGCTCTGGCAGAGCGGACTCGCCAGACAGCCAGACCTCCTCCCCATCGTCGCCATCTACCTGGTGGGAGAGACGGTGATGGTCGGTGTCTGCTTGCTCCAGGAGCTGCAATACCCTTGATCCCGCAGAGCGGACCCGCCGGGATTTCGAAGCGAGTGGTCAGCGAAGACCCTCACCAATGTCGCAGAACGTGCTTAGCCGCGCCCAAGGCAAACGCAGCCGGGTTGATGACCGGGGTACGCGTTGCCAGGAGGCGCTGAGCAACCTTAAAACCGCTTCGTTTGCCCCCGCCACCGATGAATTGTCAGCAGATACATTGCCTTCTATAATGCAAATAGAAGCTAGCAACCGGATAACCAATGATAGAAAAAATCTCTGAGAAGAGAATA
Source organism: uncultured Anaerolineales bacterium (assembly GCA_964500755.1). Classification (GTDB taxonomy): domain Bacteria; phylum Chloroflexota; class Anaerolineae; order B4-G1; family SLSP01; genus G713. The sequence goes on along the minus strand of CAZCPK010000026.1, from coordinate 14,957 downwards.
CGTGACCTGAAGGCCCTCGTCTCCGTCCTCGATGCGGAGCACTACGCGCGGGTGGAACAGCTCTGGGCAGATCTGGAGCGTCAGTTTGGCATGCGACAACCCTTCCTCACCCCCATCCCCCACTTCACCTACCAGGTAGCGGAGGACTACGACTTCGAGGTCGCAGAGGCTCGCCTGGCGAATCTCACACGCCACCGGGCGCCCTTTACCATTCGCACCAGCGGACTGGGGCTTTTTACCGACAGCTCACCCGTTCTGTATGTATCGGTGATCCGCACGCCCGCGCTCACCACCTTTCACCAGCAGCTCCACACGCTTCTGCGCCCGGTCGCTCAGAACGTGGACGAGCTCTACACACCCCGCGCCTGGGCTCCCCACATCACACTGGCTGCCCACGGCGTCACGCTCGATCAGATTGGAGATGTCATCAAGTACCTGAGCAATCGGCAGTTTGTCTGGGAGATCACGATCAATAACGTCGCCCTGATCTGCGAGACGTGCGACGGAGACCTGGACGTTCAAACACGTTTCACATTAACCGGCTAGACAACCAAGACCTACGTAACAGGAGGAGCTATTATGAATGAGCAACACCCCGCGCTGCCCCACTGGGACATGAGCAACATCTACCCGGACCTTACCTCCGAGGCCTTCCAAAAGGCCTTTAGCGAGGGGATCGCCGCCGTTGATGCGCTGGCGGAGCGTTATGATGCGCTGGGGATCATGCTGCGCGAGACACCGCTCCCTGTTAACACAGAGACGGTCGATACGTACGAGAAGGCCCTGGAGGGATACAACACGCTGCGTAGCCGGCTCCACACGCTCTACGCCTACGTCGTCGGCTTTGTCGCCGTCGACTCCCGCAACGACGAGGCGCAGGCCCGGATGAGCGAGCTGCAACCGCAATTCGCCCGGACCCGCCAGCTGATGACGCGCCTGACTGCCTGGATCGGCTCCGTGGAGGACGTGGAGGCGCTAATCGCGGCCTCGCCAGCGGCCGAAACTCACGCCTACGCGCTGCGCAAGGCCCACCTCCAGGCACAACATCTGATGTCCCCCCCGGAAGAATCTCTGGCGGCGGACCTGAACTTGACCGGCAGCACGGCCTGGGCCCGCCTCTACAACAACTTCTCCTCGCAGATCTCCGTCGAGATGGAGCGGGAGGGTGAGCGCCAGACGCTGCCCATCACCGCCGTGCGCAACCTGGCCTTCGAGGAGGATCGGGACCTCCGCCGGCGCGCGTACGAGGCCGAATTGGCGGCCTGGGAGCACAACGCGGTCCCGTTGGCCGCCGCCTTAAACGGTATCAAGGGCGAGATGCTGACCCTCAACGAACGTCGCGGCTGGGAATCTCCACTGAACGTCGCCCTCTTCCAGAACAACATCGACCTGGAGACGCTGGAGGTCATGATGTCCACGGCGCGAGACTATCTACCCGAGCTGCGGCGCTATCTGCGAGCCAAGGCCCGGGCGCTGGGCGTAGAACGGCTCGCCTGGTACGATCTCTTCGCCCCCGTGGGAGAGAGCGAGCAGCGTTGGGCGTTCGACGACGCCCGCGACTTCATTCTGGCGCACTTCGCGACCTTCTCAGAGGATCTTGCGAGCATGGCGCGGCGCGCCTTCGAGGAGCGGTGGATCGACGCCGAACCCCGGGACGGCAAGCGCGGCGGCGCCTTCTGCATGTGGGTGCGCGACGCCGAGTCACGCATTCTCTCAAACTACCAGAGGGCCTACGGCGGTATGGCGACGCTGGCCCACGAGCTGGGCCACGCCTATCACAACGTGCGCCGCGCCGACTGCACCTACCTGCAACGCCAGACGCCCATGACGCTGGCCGAGACCGCCAGCAACTTCTGCGAGACCATCGTGCGGGAGGCCGCGCTGGAGAAAGCCCCACCCCAGGAACAGTTGCTTATTATCGAAGCCTCCCTGCAGGACGCGCTGCAGGTGATCGTGGACATTACCAGCCGCTTTATCTTCGAGCGGGGCGTCTTCGATAAGCGGGCCGAGCGCGAACTTTCGGTCCAGGAGTTGAACGCGCTGATGCTGGACGCGCAACGCGCTACCTACGGCGACGGTCTCGATCCCGAGGCGCTGCACCCCTACATGTGGGCCGTCAAACCACACTACTACGGCAGTACCTTCTATAACTTTCCCTACATGTTCGGCTTGCTCTTCAGTCTGGGACTGTACGCGCGATACCGGGAGTCGCCCGAAGGCTTTGTCGAACGGTACGACGCCCTGCTGAGCAACACCGGCATGGCCAACGCCGCCACGCTGGCTGCCCGTTTCGATATTGACATCCGATCGCCAGAATTCTGGCGCGCCAGCCTCGACCTGATCAGCGCGGACGTCGATCGTTTCGAACAGCTGGTCGCGGTCACCCCACAGCAGACATAGGTACGGAGGAGAGACGCATGCCCTACACCTACGATTTTCCCCACCCGACCGTGACCGTCGACGTCGTCCTGCTGGACAGCAGCCCGCGCGGTCCGCAGGTCTTGCTCGTGCAGCGCGGACAGCCGCCCTTCGAGGGGCAGTGGGCGCTGCCCGGCGGCTTCGTTGACAAAGGAGAACGGCTGGTCGAGGCCGCACAGCGCGAACTGGAGGAGGAGACCGGCGTCCGCGTGCCCCAGGAGGATCTGCAGCAGCTGGCCGCCTTCGGCGCTCCCGGCCGCGACCCGCGCGGCTGGACCATCTCCATCGTCTTCTGGACCCGGCTGCCCCCCGGTTGCCGCATTCAGGCCGGGGATGACGCCGCCGATACGCGCTGGTGGCCGCTCAACGCCTTGCCCCGGCTCGCCTTCGACCACGCGGAGATCCTGCTGGAGGCCCAACGCAAGGTGCCCGGCCTCTAAGGACCGGGCGCCGCTGCGCTCGAAACGCTCTATCTAAGCCACCATTTGAAAATTGTAAGGTAGAGACCTCCGAGGTCTCGGTAAGGGCGTTTGAGTTGACGTACCGTTCTCAACCAACTGTTTCTCCATTGGAAGATCGTTTTTTAGACCTCGGAGGTCTGGTCGAGATAATTTTCAAATGTAGTCTAAGCCACCGGTTGACGCCCCCGTTGACGCTGTCGGCGCGCTTCGAAGAGTAGAATCGCCGTCGCCATGGCTGCGTTAAGCGACTCAACGGCGGGCGCCATGGGGATGTAGACGTGGCGTCCCTCGGCCAGCGCCCGCGTGCGGGGACCAGCGCCGTGCGCCTCACTGCCGATGATCAGTGTCACCTGGCCCGTCCAGTCGACCGCGTCGTAGGGCGTGCCGTCGGCGACCTCCGCCAGCCAGATCGTCTCGCCCGCGACCGCCTCCGCCAGCGTCTCCCAGGAGAGCCGGCGGATCGGCAACGCGAAGTGCGCGCCCATCCCGGCACGGACCACCTTGGGATTGGTCACATCGACGTTGCCCGGCGGCAGCAACACACGCCGGACACCGGCGGCCCATGCCGTGCGCAACATCGTTCCCAGATTGCCGGGATCGCGAATGCTATCGGCCAACAGGGAAAGCCCTGGACCCGGGGGGATCGGCAGCTCCGGCAGGGGCAGGACCGCGAGAATGCCCTGCGGCGTCTCCGTGTCGGCCATCGCCGCCATCACCTCGTCGGTGACCTGCCACAAATCGACGTCCTGCGCTCGCATGCGCCCGACCAACATCTCGCCTCGGGGATCGGCGACAAACGCGGGAGTGTAGAAGCCCCAGGTCAGCTCGCAGGGCGCCTCGACTGCTTCACGCACCAGCCGCAGGCCCTCAATGACCATCAGGGCCTCACGTGCACGTCGGCGGGTGCTGTCCAACAGGGCCTGCACCCGCCGAACGTGATCGTTATTCAGACTGGTGATCTCTCGCACGCTTACGAATGGGGAATGCGGATCTTCTGTCCCACGTAGACGCGGGAAGGGTTAGAGATGTTGTTGTAACGCGCCAGATAGAGGTAATCGTAATTGTACTTCAACGCGATGCGGAAGAGGTTTTCACCCGGTTGCACCACGTGAACGATGTCATCGTCGGGCGGCTGTGGTTGGGGCGCACCCGTGCCGGGCACGACCAGCCGCTGTCCCACGTAGATGCGCGCAGGATTGGTGATCCCGTTAGCCTGCGCCAGCGCCTCGATGGTGGCATTGTACCGTAACGCGATGCGGAAAAGGTTCTCACCCGGCTGCACCACGTGGACGCGTTGCCCCGTAGCGGTCGAGGGTTCGGTCGGCGATGGCTCGGTCGGCTGTTCCGTCGGCGACTCAGTCAGCTCCTCGGTGGGCTCCTCCGTGGGCGTCTCAGGCGTGGGTTCTTCGGTCGGCTCTTCGGTCGGCTCTTCGGTCGGTTCCTCAGTTGGCGTCTCAGTCGGAGGCTCTGCCGTAGGCTCCTCCGTCGGTGTATCCGTGGGCAGTGGTGTGGGCTCCTCCGTCGGTGTCTCGGCCGGGGACGCTGCCTGCTGCATCAGATCGTCCATGTCTCCTCCAGAGACCGCCGGGCGATTACATCCAACCACCAATAAGGCCAACACCAAAACAAACACTAGCATCAGTTTACGAGTCATCGAAGCCGCTCCTTTCCTACCCATAGATGGTTTAGATGTTCAAAGGTCACAAATGACCGGGTTTACGAATAACCTCAGCTTCTCTGATGTCTGCCAGAAGAGCAAGAGGTTATTTGAACACCGCGTCAAGCCATGTTCAGCTCTTTAGGAAATTATACTATAAAATAGAAAAATGTTTCAACTTTTGTTCGACGGTGTAGTTCAGGCGTTCTAGTTCTCAGAGTTCATTGAAATTATGTTATACTCACATTGCTATCCACACATAAATCGGGGGGAACTCCGTATGCAAAAGCGACGGTTGCTGGTCACCGGCGGCAGCGGCTACCTGGGCGATTGGATCGTTCGCCAAAGCCACGCGCAGTGGGACGTGACCGCCACGTTCTTTTCACAGCCTGGCACCTACCCCGACGTCAGCTGGCGCCGGCTCGACGTACGTGACGTTCAGGCGACGACCACGCTCATCGCCGAGGTCGCTCCGGACGTGGTCATTCACAGCGCGGCGGCATATCCGGGCAGCACGCAGAGTTATGAGCAGGTCAACGTCGGCGGCACGCGCAACGTCGCGCGCAGCGCGGCGGCGGTAGGCGCCCGGCTGATTCACGTCTCCACGGACGTCATCTTCGACGGCGAGCGTCCACCCTACATCGAAAACGATCCGCCCAGCCCCATCACGGCTTACGGCGAGAGCAAGGCCCGCGCCGAAGCCGCACTTGAGACAAGCGGCGCGGACGCCGTGATCGTGCGCACGTCGCTGATCTACGGCTGGCGCCCCACCCTGGATCGCCAGACCCGTTGGGTGCTCGAGGGATTGCGACAGGGAACGCCACCGCAGCTCTTCACCGACGAGATCCGCTGTCCTATCTGGGTCGAGACGCTGAGCGCGGCCCTGCTGGAGCTCGCTGAACGCAAATTTATCGGGATCCTGCACGTCGCCGGCGCCCAGCCTCTCTCCCGCTACGCCTTCGGCCGCCGTCTGGCCCGCTTCCACGGCGCCGACCCGGCCCCCCTGGTCCCGACGCTGAGCCGCGAGAGCGGTCTCCGGCGTCCCCTGGACTGCACGCTCGTCTGCGACCGGGCGCGCGCCCTGCTCCACACCCCGCTACCCGGCGTCGACGCGGTCCTTGACACCACACCACGATGTTAAAAATGAGCAAGGAGCCAGCGTGATCGGGATTTCAAAGCAAATCGATTACCGAAACCGCCCTTGCCACCCCAGAACGTGCGTAGACAAGATCAAGGCAAACGCAGCCGGGGTTGATAACATGGACAAACGTCACAGAGAGTCTCTGAGGGGTCTTGGAAAACCGCAGAACCGCTTCGTTTGCCCGTGATCCAGGGAACCTTGACGCACCCCTTTGAGAGGTTATAATAAGCTGCGAGATCATCAGAACTGTTTAAGGAGACGCAGATGCTAGACGCCAACGAACTGAGAAAAGGAACTACCTTCTACCTGGATAGGGACCTCTACAAGGTCCTCGAGTATCAACACCACAAGCCCGGTCGGGGTAACGCCATTATCCGCACCAAATTGCGCAATTTACGCACCGGCACGACGATTTCACGCAACTTCCTCTCCGGGGACCGCTTCAAGGAAGCCTACGTCGAGCGGCGCAAGATGCAGTATCTCTACCAGGATCCCGATTTCTACCACTTTATGGATCTGGAAACATACGAACAGGTCCGAATCAACGCCCATATTGTGGGAGAAGCCGCCAAGTATCTAAAGGAAAATCAGGAATACACCGTCGCCATGCACGGGCAGGAACCGCTCAACATCGAGTTACCGCCCGCCGTCGAACTGGAGGTCGTGGATTCAGAGCTGGCTGTCGCAGGGAACACAGCCACAGGCGCGACAAAGCGCGTTATTCTGGAAACGGGCACCAAGGTCCAGGTCCCCCTCTTCGTGGAGGTTGGCGACGTGATCCGCGTCGACACCGACAGCGGTGAATACGTCACGCGCGTGTAAACTCTCTCCCGGTAAAACGAACTTGCGTGCGGCGTACACTTCGGTGCACCGCACGTTTTTACGTATCAGGAGGATAAGATGACGGACCGCAGTCTATACGCCGGTCGCTGGGTGGCCTGGGACGAGGGGCAGAGCATCGTCAGTGTGGGAGAGACGGCGGAGGATGTCCACCGCGCCGGTCATCAGGCGCGCCCCAAGGAACGTCTATCCATTCGCTGGATCTCCCCGCATCCCCCCTACCTCGCGCTACCCCAGTGGCCATTTCAACCCCTGGCGTCCCTGCTCGATAAAGAGCACGTCTGGCTGGTCGGTGGCGCGGTCCGCGACCTGCTGCTCGGACGCCCGCAACACGACTGGGACTTCGCCGTCCAGGGACAGGCCATGGCCCTGGCCCGCGACGTGGCCGACGCGTTGGGCGGCGCCTACGTGACGCTGGACATCGAGCGGGACACGGCCCGCGTCGTCGTTGCGCCATTGGACGAGGAGACGCCCGTCATGCTTGACTTCGCCGCGCTGCGCGGGCCTTCGCTGGTGGCGGACCTACACGACCGCGATTTCACCATCAACGCCATGGCCCTCAGTCTCGACGGCGAGCTCATTGATCCCGTGAAGGGGCAAGCGGATCTGCGGGCGCGCCGCGTCCGCGCGGTGAGCGACCACAGCCTGACCGACGACCCCGCCCGCCTGCTACGCGCGGTCCGCACGGCGGTGGAACTGCACTTCGAGATCGAACCGCAGACGCGCTCCGCGATGGAGCGCCACGCCGAGCGGATTACCACAGTCGCCGCGGAACGCATCTGCGCCGAGTTGACGCGCATCGTAGCAGCGGAACCGGCGGCGCAAGCCCTGGAGCAGCTGGCCTCGCTGGGGATCCTCTCCCGTGTGCTGCCGGAGTTTCTGGATATGCGGGCGACCACGCAAACGTGGCCCCACCACTACACACGAGTGTGGGGACACACGTTGGCCGCCGTCACCGCCCTGGAAGGCGTGCTGGCCCTGATCGACGAGGCCCCGCATCCAGCGCACGTCACTCCCCGGGTGCGAGCGCCGCGCTGGGCCTGGCAGCGCCTGCAAGAACGCCTGCACGACCTACGACCGACGCTCCGCCACTACCTGGAGGTTGCTTTAGCCGCCGAGATGCCCCGGCGCGATCTGCTCAAATGGGGCGCGCTCCTGCACGACGTGGGCAAGACGACGACCCGTACCGTCGACGAGGAGGGCAAGACACACTTCTACGGTCACGAGGACGCCGGATCCGAGATCGCGCGCACCCGTCTGCGCGCCTTGCGCTTCCCCAACAGCGCGCGGCACTTCGTAGACCTTCTGATCCGCGAACATATGCGGATGCTCGGCCTGGAGCAGAATCCACCCCCAACGCGGCGCGCCGTCTACCGCTTCTATCGCGCCGCGGAAGAGGCCGGCGTGGGCGTCGTGCTCCTGCACCTGGCCGATACATTGGCCGTCTGGGGACCGGGACTGGAGCGAGAGAAGTGGGAGGACGTGCTGACGGTCGCTCAGGCGCTGCTCGAAGGGTACTTCCACCAGCAGGAGACGGTCGTCGCGCCGCCGCCGCTGCTGACGGGCCACGACCTGCTGGATCGCGGGGTCCCCCAGGGTCCGGAGATCGGTCGCCTGCTGCGCGCGGCCCGCGAGGCCCAGGCCGCAGGCGAGCTGAGCGGCCGCGAGGAGGCGCTGCGCTACGTCATGGACGCTTATCAGCAGGGCGAAGGGACAGGATAGATAGTCCCATAGACGTCGGTTTTTTTCAAAAAAATCCGCCGTCTTTAATTTGACTCTAGGGCTCCAACGCCGCCAGCGCCTGCCGGGCCGGCTCCCAATCCGGGTGATAGCGCAGCGCGGTCTCGAAGTCCTTACGCGCTCCTGCGACGTCTCCTTGCGCCGCCCGGGCCCTGCCGCGCCAATAGTACGACTCCTCGAGGTTATCGGCGATGCGCAGCGTGTGATCGGCCAGCGTGATCACGTCCGCGTAGCGACCCACGGCGTAGTACGCCTCGTACGGTCCGAACTGGTACCAGATCATGCGGAACGGCAGGCCCAGCGCCCGCGCTTGATCGAAGGCCGCCGCCGCGCCCTCGTAGTCCCCCAGGGCCACCAGACTGCTCCCCAGGTTGAACCAGGCGAAGGTCTGCGCGTCACTGCACTGGAGGTAAGCGACGCACGTCTCGGGAGGATTCGCCACTTCGGTTTGGGCCGTCGCCAACGCCTGCTTGATGGCGTAGTCAGCATCCAGGTAGGGACCCAGGACCTCGGTCAAGGCCGCCTCACGCTCGGGCGCGTAGACGACCAGGAAGAGCCGATTGAAGGCGCGCCACAGTTCGTCCAGCTCCGCGTAACTCAGGACCACTTCGCCGGTGTGCAGCGAGTCGAAGGTAGTGAAGCGCTGCTTCGCGTCATCGTAGCCAACGACCAGCCGATAGTGTCCCATCTGCTCCTCGTCCTCAGCATCGATGTACCAGGTCTCAACGACCACCGGGAAATCGTTGGCGACCAGGGCCCGCAGCAGGTCTACGTCACCGCCCACCCGCACCACCGCGCCAAAGCCCAGGTTCTGGGCGTAGTCCGCCATCTCGTAGGGACCGACGTTCTTGTCCTCGGGATCGGGCTTGAGCGCGGGCGCAATCTCGGTCTGGGTCTCCGGGCGACCCCAAAAGGAGAGCGCCATGGCGAGCGTCGTCGGGCCGCAGTTGTTCCAGCCCTGACGCTCGGGCCGCACGCCCTCGAGCAGACAGGCAGTGGGCAGCGCGGAGGTCACTGTCGGCGTCGGGGAGGGTTGCGGCGAGGGTGTCGCCTCAGGCGCCGGTGTCTCTTCATCCACCGGCTGAGAAGCCGCCCCGGTCGTGGGCGTGGGCAGGGATACAGGCGGGGTCGCAGAGGGCGTCATCAGCAAGGGCGCCAGCGGCGTACTCTCCGGCGTCGGCAAGATGCCGGAATGGTCGACGTGTCGCAGCTCCTGTAACGGCTCCGGCAGATAGTAAGCGTAGCGTCCCGGCAGCGCCTGCACGACGCCCCGCAGCGCCAGCGACGCGAACATCACCAGCAAAAAGACACCCATAAGGTACAAGAGTACCCGGATCAATCGATGCATTTTCATCACTCCCACAATATTATAAATTGGCTCTCCCCCACAACCTTGCTACCGGGATGTAGAGGCGCAGATTTAGAGACGCACTCGTCTCTCTTCCAGAAGCAATCTCGGCAGCGCACTGATCTCCTCACTCTTGAGAAGCAACGCGCCCAGCAGGTAGCCGCCCCCGCCCAGGCCCAGACGCACAACAGTATCCAGCACTCGCCCGAAGGACGGCAGCGCCCAACCCGCGCCGCCGATAAGTCCCGCCATCAGCGCCGTCGCCCCCAGCGTCCGCAGTAAGGAGCTCGCCATCCGCGCGTCCTCGAAGCCGCCCAGCCGCACTCGGGCGACGCCCAGGAGCAACAACACCTGCGCGCAGACGCCCACGCTGTTCCCCAGGGCGATAGCGCCCTGCGATAGTTCGGTGAGCAGCAGCCAGCCCACGCCCAGATTGACCAGCAGCCCCAGCAGCGCGGCCCAGAAAGGCGTCCACATATCGCGCTGGGCGTAGAACATCCGACTGACCACCTCCAGGGCCGAATGTCCGATCAGGCCCAGCGCCAGAAAGTGCAGCGCCTGGACGACGCGCGCCGTCGCCTCGGCGTCGAAGGCGCCCCGCTGCAGAAAGAGCGCGGTCAAGGGGCGACCCAGCAGCATCAATCCGGCCGCAGCCGGGATGGCAAGCGCCAACACCAGACGGAGCGCCCAGCCACCGGCTCGCCGCAGCCCGGCGATATCCGCCGCGTTGGCGCGTTCGGCCAGCGTCGGGAAGATGGTCAGCCCCAGCGCCGTCCCGATGATCGTCTCCGGAAACTGCATCAGCCGCCAGCCGTATTCGTAGGCCGAGATGGCGCCCCCGGCGAGCCGCGAGCCGAGAAAGGTGGGCAGGACGAAGTTGAGGTAGGTCACGCCCAGCCCCAGCATGCGCGGTCCCATCAAGGAGAGCACCTGGGAGAGCTCGGGGTGGGTGAGGCGCGGCCACCACCGGGCACGAAAGCGGACAAGGCCGGGCACCTGGATCAGAAAATGACCGACCGTACCCAGCAGGCCGCCGACGGCCAAACCGAAGATGCCCCAGCGCGATGCCAGCACCAGCGCGCCGAAGATCCGGCCCAGCGAGTAGAAAAGGGGCGCCACCGCCGGCAGGAGAAAGTGCTGGTGGGCCTGCAGGACGCTCATGGTGATGCCGCTGACGCTGGAGAGCAGGGTCTGCAGGAGCACCAACCGCATCAGCGCCGTCGCCAGCGCAGCGCGGTAGGTATCGAACCCCGGCGCGACCACGGCGATGACCTGCGGGGCGAAGACGGCGGCGACGACGCTGACAGCAGCGACGATCAACAGCGCGAGGTTGAGCACCGCCGAGACCAGCTGCCAGACGTCCTGGCGGTCGCTCTGATGGATGCGCCGGGAGAGAATGGGAATCAAGGAGGTCGCCAGCGCGCTGCCCGCCACGACGGTAAAGAGGCCGTCGGGCAACTCGAAGGCGGCGTAGTAGGCGTCGAGCTCGGCCGAGGCGCCGAAGGCCCGGCTGATCACCACATCCCGCACCAGGCCCAGGACCTTGTCGACGGCGAAGAAGAAGGCGACTAGGAGCGCGGAGCGCGCGACAAAGGCCGTGGTGCGTTCGGTCGGGGAGGTGTTCATGCGCAGGAACGACGTCGAAGCGGTGTACGAGTGGCACGATCAGCAATCCAACAATAATAACCAACCCTAACTATCATTCGACGTATCGTCTCCTCCTTTGTCCAGCCTGCTACCTCACCCCACAGGCGTTAGTATAACGCACACCGTGCGCGGAAGCAAACCTCCCTGCTAAAGGGCAAACGAAGCGGTTCTAAGGCTTGCTAAGGTTGCTCAACGTCTCCTGGCAACGCTTACCCAGGTCATCAACCCGGCTGCGTTTACCTTGTGCGCGGCTAAGTACGTTCTGCGACATTGGCGAGGGTCTTCGCTGACCACTCGCTTCGAAATCCCTTAAAGCCGACACCTTTCGAATTGCTCCTACCGGCAAGTCGCGCTATAATCGTCAGCATGAGACGACAACGAACAGTGCATACCCACCATCAAAGCCCGATCCTGCTCAGCGTGTCGGCGCTCCTGCTCGTCCTGCTGCCGGCCTGCACGCCGCCGCGGGCGCTGCCCACCCGTCCCGACCGCGTGGCACTCCACGTCGACGGGGAACGGTTGCTGCTAGAGACGCACGCCGAGAGCGTCGCCGACGTGCTCAAGGAGGCCGACGTGACGCTGGACGAGCTGGACCGCGTCCGTCCGCCGGAGACGGCCCTTATCGGGAATGGGCAAACCATCACCGTGACCCGCGTCCGCCAGAGCGAGGAGATGATCACCCACACGCTGCCCTTCGAGCGCGAAATCGTGCGTAACGCCTCGCTGCCCGAGGGAGAATCCCGGCTGCTGCAGGCCGGTCAGGAGGGCGTGCGCGAGCAGGTCTACACCCTCACCTTCGAGGACGGCGTCGAGGTGAAGCGGGTGCTCGCGCGCGATGAGGTCGTTCGGTCGCCCCAGGACGAGGTACTGCTGGTCGGCACGCGCCCGCGGATCACCACCACGAGCATCACCGGGACGCTGGCCTACCTGGAGCATCAAGACGTCTGGGTCATGCGGGAGAGCACGGCCAACCCCCGCCGGCTGACGTCCTTCGGCGACCTTGACGGGCGGATCTTCACCCTCTCGCCGGAAGGCGACCGGCTGCTCTTCACCCGGGCGGTCACCGACCCGGCCCATATCAACGCGCTGTGGATGGTCCCGACGGAGGGCGCGGAGATCGAGCCGGTCGACACGGAGCTGCGCGACATCCTGTGGGCCGACTGGTCGCCGGACGGCCGCTATCTCGCCTGGAGCACCGCCGAGGTCGTCGACCGCGCGCCCGGCTGGCGCGGTCGCAACGATCTGCTCATGGCGACGGTCACCCGTCGCGGCTCGGTGGGCTACCAGCGCACCCTCCTGGAGCCGGAAGCCGCCGGCGGCTTCGGCTGGTGGGGCACCCGTTACCGCTGGGGGCCGAACGACGATCAGCTGGCCTACGCGCGACCGGAGGAGGTCGGCATCGTCGATCTGGACGAACAGGAGCGACAGCCACTTTTCGCCTACCCGGCCTACCGCACCTACAGCAGCTGGGCCTGGGTGCCGGAGTTGAGCTGGTCGCCGGAGGGCGCTTTTCTCGCGACGGTGGGGCACGGTCCCGCGCCCAACCCCGTCGATCCCGAGGAGAGTCCCGTCTTCGATCTCTGGGTGGTGGAGACCACCGGCGTCTTCAGCGCCGAGCTCGCTTCCGAGGTGGGGATGTGGGCCGCGCCGCAGTTCAGCCCCGACGGCGAAACCCTGCTCTTCGGCCGCGCCCGAATCCCCTACCAGAGCCACCTGAGCAGCTACACGCTCTGCACTGTGGACCGGGACGGCTCCAACGCCCTTTGTCACTATCCGCCGGAGAACGAGACCGGCATCGAGCTCCCCGTCTGGCGCTGGAGCCCGGATAGCGCGAGCGTCGTCTTTATCTTCCGGGACGACCTGCACGTCCTGAACTTCGTCGAATTGACGCCGCTCCCCGTGACGGACGAGGGCGGCGTCACCGCCGTGGACTGGCGATAGCGGTCGATTGATAGTGCACCGGCGACAGTTGACCTGCTACATTCCAAACCAAAATTGCCAGATCTCGATTTCGACGTATAATTTGCCCGGTTACCTGTCTCAGTCAAGGAGTCCATCATGCATTTGCTGATCACGGGGGCGACAGGGTTCGTCGGCACCCACCTGCGACGCTATTTGCTCGAAAAGACGGACTGGGAGATCACCGGGACCGCCTTTCCCCACCATCCGCCAGAGAGTTGTGACCCGCGCGAGCACTGTGTCTACCTCGACGCCTGCGATGCGAAACAGGTCCACGCGCTGCTGGCGGAGGTCCGCCCCGACGCCATCATCCACCTGGCGGCGCAGTCTCACGTTCCCACGGCCTACAAGGATCCCTGGGGCACGTTGCAGAACAACATCCAGGGCCAGCTGAACATCCTGGAAGTTTGCGTGAATCTGGAGCTCCGGCCGCGGGTGCTCGCCATCGGCTCCGGCGAGGAGTACGGGCGCGCCACCGAGGACGCGTTACCCCTGCGCGAGGAGCACCCGCTCCGCCCGGAGAATCCCTACAGCGTCAGCAAGGTAGCTCAGGACGTGATGGGGTACCAGTACTTTATCAGTTACGAGATCCCCGTGATGCGCATGCGCCCCTTCAACCACGTAGGACCGGGTCAGTCGGATCGCTTCGTGCTGGCAGCTTTCGCCAGTCAGGTGGCGCGGATCGAAGCGGGCCAACAGGAGCCCATCCTGCGCGTCGGCAACCTCTCCCCCGCCCGCGACTTCACCGACGTGCGCGACGTGGTGCGCGCCTATCACCTCACGCTGGAACGCGGCGAGCCGGGCGCGGTCTACAACGTCTGCTCCGGCACACCCCGGACGATCCAGTCACTGGTCGACCGCCTCCTGGACCTGGCTGAGGTGGAGATCCGCGTGGAGCGCGATCCCGAGCGCTACCGGCCCACGGACGTGCCCGTTATCTACGGCAGCCCGAAGAGACTGCACGCCGTCACGGGCTGGGAGCCGCATATTCCCTTTGATCAGACCATCGCCGACGTCCTGGAGGAATGGCGCGCCGAAGTGCGCCATCAATAACGCCAGGGGAAAGTCACACCAACCACGTTAGAACGTTCCAACGTTTTTTCATCCTTTGACCAAGTGACCAACTGACGATCAGACCACCAGACCACTTTCCCGAGGAGGTTTTTAGACGATGACCAAACGCGCATTGATCACCGGCATCACCGGACAGGACGGGTCGTATCTGGCCGAGTTCCTGCTGGAAAAGGGCTACGAAGTCATCGGTATGGTTCGCCGCACCAGCACCGTCAACTTCAACCGCATCGAGCACATCCAGGACGAGCTGATCCTGCCCTCCGGCGACCTGCTTGACCAGGGATCGTTGCTGAGCATCCTGCGAGAGTACCGTCCGCACGAGATCTACAACCTGGCGGCGCAATCCTTCGTGCCGACCTCGTGGAAGCAGCCGGTCTTCACGGGCGGCGTGACGGGCCTCGGCGTGACGCGTATGCTGGAAGCGCTGCGCACCGTGGTGCCGGAGGCCCGCTTCTATCAGGCCAGCTCGTCGGAGATGTTCGGGAAGGTGCGAGAAGTGCCGCAGAGCGAGGAGACGCCGTTCTACCCACGGTCGCCCTATGGCATCGCCAAAGTCTACGGGCACTGGATCACCGTCAACTATCGCGAGTCCTACGACATCTTCGCCTGTTCGGGGATCCTCTTTAACCACGAGAGCCCGCACCGGGGACTGGAGTTCGTCACCCGCAAGAT
>CAZCPK010000025.1:5339-16918 GCA_964500755.1 uncultured Anaerolineales bacterium | reverse complement strand
CGAGAGAACGCCGAGAGAAAATTAACTCTATGTTCAACTATTTTCACACTTAACCGGATTTAATGGTGAAAATTACAGCAAAAATTAAAATCTCTGCGCCCTTTGCGTGCTCTGCGGTTAGATTGACCTTTTTGCAGTAAAGCCAAGTTTTACGTTTCAGCTAAAGAGACGCAAGAACCAGGAGGATCTTACCATGGCACGACGGGAACCAAAACGCACATGGATTTTGTGGTTGAGTACGGGATTGGTGTTGGCGCTGGCGCTGCTGACGGTGCTGCCCGACGCGCTGTCCTTCGGGGAGGGTCTGATCCGCGTGACCGCCCTGGTGGGCTACGTGACGGTCTTTGCCACGAGTCTCTTCTCGCTCTACACTCGTCAACTCTCAAGAGTCTTCGGGCGGTCTTTCCAGCAGCTGCATCATCTCTTCGCCATCGGTGGCTTGACGTTGCTGGCAATACACGGTGCGGCAGTCGCCGTACAGTTACGGTCACTGGGCGCCTTTTTGCCCGATTTCAGCTCGGTCTATGCTTTCTTCAGCCTGGCGGGCCGCCCGGCGCTCTGGCTCTTCGTCCTCACCACGTTGACGGCGCTATATCGCAGCGCCTTCCGCAAGCAGTGGCGACAGATCCACTGGTTGAACTACGGATCTTTTGCGCTGGGCACGGTGCACGGTATTCTCACCGGCACCGATTTTCAATCGCTGGCGGCCAAGGTGCTGGGTGGAATGATGGCCGGAGCCCTGGGTGTCGCTTTCGTCTGGAAGCGCGTGGAGCGACAACGGCGAATCCGGCGCGCGCGCGAAAAAGCGGCTGCCGCGCGGCGCGAGCAGGCGGAATAAGAGGCTAGGGCCGGGCCAGCGTCAGCTCGCCGCCGTCTCGCGTGTCCTCACGCAACGCGGCGACGAACAGCAACGAGGAGAGCCGGTTCACAAAGGCGAGGTTCGCCTCACCGACGTTCGCTTCCCGCTCGACGAAAGCTACCAGGCGCCGTTCGGCCCGCCGGACGACGGTCCGCGCGACGTGAAAGGCTGCGCCGGCCGGCGTGTCGCCGGGGATGACGAAATCCCTGAGTGTAGGGAGCGCCGCCGATAGCGCGTCGATCTGCGCCTCGAGCCAGGCGACATCCTCGTCTGTGAGACCGCTGAAGCCCGCACGGGCGTCGGGCGTCGCAGAAAGGTGCGCCATCAGTCGGTAGAGCCGTCGCTGCACCTCCGGGAGCAATTGTTGCACATCGGGATCCTGGGCCAGCGCGCGCGCCATGCCGAGGGCGGACGTTGCCTCGTCAACGTGGCCGATAGTCCGTAGCAGCGCGTCGGCTTTGGAGATGCGGGCTTCTCCACCCAACCGAGCCGTATCTCCACGGTCGCCCTTGCCGGTGTAGAAGGTCGTTTTGCTCATAGAGAAACACTCCTTGTACGTGAGAGGGGCGCGTGAGTCACGCGCCCCTCTTCTTGTCAGATTGATGCTTACAGACGACTCTGCCCCACCAACTGGACGTAGTTGGCGCGCTCAAAGGCGGAGGGATTGGGCGTCCGCTCGTGGCTGAGTGCGCCCCGCATCTGGGCGATGGTTGCGTACTCGTGTTCATCCATCCAGGCCTCAAGCCCGGTGACGAGCTCACTTATCTCTCCCACCCCTTTCTTCAACAGCACGGAGCAGACGTTGGCGACGTCCGCGCCGGCGAGGATGGCCTTGACGACGTCCTCCGGCGTGTGAATGCCGGTGGTCAGCGCCAGGGAGGCATTGATATTGCCATACAGGATAGCGATCCACCGCAGCGGCAGGAGCATCTCGTGGGAGTTGCTGAGCTTCAACTGACGGATGCTCTCCAGATTTTCGATGTCAAAGTCGGGCTGATAGAAACGGTTAAAGAGCACCAGGGCGTCGGCGCCGCCCCGATCCAAGAGGGTCGCCATGTGGGGGATGGAGCTGAAGAAGGGCGCCAGCTTCACCGCCACGGGGATGTCTACCTGTTGCTCCACCTCCCTCAAGATCTCAAAGTACTGAGATTCGACCTGCGCGCCGGTGAGGCGGTGCGAGGTGGGCAGGTAGTAGATGTTCAGCTCGATACCGTCGGCGCCCGCCTCCTCGAAGAGCTGCGCGTAGTGCAGCCAGCCTCCCAGACTATAGCCGTTGAGACTGGGAATGACGGGGATAGCGACGGACTCCTTGGCCTTGCGGATCAGTTCGAGGTATTCCTTCTCGTCACGCCGATACTCTTCCTGAGGAGGGAAAAGATCGATCATCTCCGCATAACGGTATTTGACGTCCTCAATCATGTGATCCAGGAATTCCGCTTCCTGATCGATCTGTTCCTCGAAGAGCGAGTAGAGTACCACCGCGCCGGCACCGGCGTCCTCCATCTTCTTGATATTATCGAGCTCGCGAGAGAGTGGAGAAGCGGAGGGCACGATCGGCGTCTTTAACTCTACTCCCATATATGTGGTGGAGAGTTTTGACATTTCTGACTCCTTTCACTGTAGGGTACAGTTGGCTGGACTGAAAACTGAGTGAACATACGAAATTTGTGGTAGAGAATATCACAAACCTGTGCATTCCTTCTTTTGCTGAAATGCCCTGGTAAACGGCATCAATATTATAGTAAATCACGTTTAGAAAATATGCAACTTCTTTATCTTGTCTGAAGAATTTAACCCAGACGAGGGCAGGAGATGCCGCAGAGGAACGCTCCAAGCGTCTGATTCTGGCGCCTTCGTAGCCTTATTGATGGAGCGATCGAGCGGCCCTTACAGGGGACGTCGGATAGTACAAATATCCTATTTACCACATTCTTACCAAACGCTAAAATGGAGGCGCGCTTTAGGTTATAAACGAGTTAAAGAAGCGTTTTCTCCGGTGAGAAGCGCTTTTCTGGAAGGCAAGAGCCGGACGGGGATGAGACAACGCTGGTTGTGGGCAAGTGCGGTGCTGCTGTGCGTCACACTGCTGGTCAGCAGCGACGGGATGATTCTAGCGCAGCAGGCGAATCAGCCCCCATCAGGTGAGGTGTGGGATTTCGAAGCGAGTGGGCAGCGAAGACCCGCGCCAATGTCGCAGAACGTGCTTAGCCGCGCCCAACGCCATTGTGATGCTGTACGCCCGCTTCTCAGCCGGAACCGCCGGGGACGACGGACGTGACGTCGGTCTCGAGGTGGCGCAGCGCCGGGTGACGCAGGGTTCGGCTCCTTTTCTGGAACTGGGCGCCGGTGGATATCTCACCAATTGGTTTG
Organism: uncultured Anaerolineales bacterium; assembly: GCA_964500755.1. Lineage (GTDB taxonomy): Bacteria > Chloroflexota > Anaerolineae > B4-G1 > SLSP01 > G713. The sequence goes on along the minus strand of CAZCPK010000025.1, from coordinate 13,689 downwards.
GGGACGCCTTCGAGACCTATCTTGTCAGTCTGTTCGAAGGCGCGACGCTACGCGAAGCCTACGAAGGGTTCTACGATTTCGATGCGAATACCGTCTTTCGCGGTTATCATCCGGACTACCCACGACAGGTCCTGTGATTAGATAAGGACGATTGGCGTGGGTACTGGGAGTACAACAACGCCTTCGTCGGTATGCCGGACCAGACGCTGGAGACGCTATTCTATCCGAGCGACCTGGCAGGCACTCCCAGGGAACTCTCTTTCGTCTACAGCATCCCCGAAGCGGCTTTTTTCGTGGAGGAAAATCATCGGGTGACACCATACAACGCACTTTCGGCTTTGCCCATCACGTGGGAAATGGCTAGGGATGCCGATTGGTTAGCTATCTCCGCGGTGACCGGGACTACGCCCGATCATTCGTTTCACCTGACGCCCACCGACTTCGACCGCACTGCCGAGGGCGACTACGCCGGAAACGTCATCGTCCGCGACACCGTCACCGCTGAAGAGGAGATGATTGCGGTCACACTACAGGTCACGAACCGCTCCTTCTATCGCATCTACCTCTCCCGGGTTCTGAGATAATGTAAGCTTCCCCCTCGGCACACCGCCCCCAACGGTTTCGTTGGGGGCGGTGCTTTTCTATTGAGATACGAAACGCCCACAGAGCCATAAGCCCTGTGGGCGTTGATGTTCTTAACCGACTTTATTACTCGACCAGGTAGCTGTAATCCATCTCCGCCAGCTGCTTGTAGTAGTTCCAGCGGGCGGTGGCGTCGGCCTGGGCCAGCTTCAGCAGCCGTTCGGCCCGGTCGGGCATTGACTGCGTCAGCGTGCGGAAGCGGACCTCGTTGTACATGTACTCCTTGATCGGGAGCGTAGGCTCTTTGCAATCCAGCTGCAGCGGATTCTTCCCCTCGTCCGCAAGACGGGGATCATAGCGGTAGAGCATCCAGGCACCGGATTTTACGGCTTTCTCCTGCTGCTCGAAGCCGTGGTGCATGGGGAAGCCGTGCGCGATGCAGTGGCTGTAGGCGATGATGAGGCTCGGCCCATCGTAGGACTCGGCCTCACGGAAGGCCTTGAGCGCCTGACGATCGTTGGCTCCCATAGCGATCTGGGCCACGTAGATATTACCGTAGGTCATGGCCATCAACCCCAGATCCTTCTTGGGGAGCGAGCGGCCGGCGGCGGCGAACTTCGCGACCGCGGCGCGCGGCGTGGCCTTGGACATCTGACCGCCGGTGTTGGAGTAGACCTGTGTATCGAGGACCAGGACGTTGACGTTGCGGCCCTGGGCCAGGACGTGATCCAATCCGCCGTAGCCGATGTCGTAGGACCATCCGTCACCACCGACGATCCAGATGGAGCGGCGGACCAGCACGTCGGCCACGCTGAGCAGGTTTGCCGCGTCAGCGTCGTCCAGCTTGCCGACTTTCTCCTTCAGCTCGGCCACGCGCGCCCGTTGAGCGGCGTAGTCGGCCTCGGTGAGCTGCTCGGCGTTGAGAATGTTGTCTACCAGCTCATCACCCAGCGCCGGGCGGAATTTACCCACCAGCTCCCGGGCATATTGCTCCTGCTTGTCCAGCGTCAGGCGGAAGCCGTAGCCGAACTCGGCGTTGTCCTCAAAGAGGCTGTTGTTCCACGCCGGGCCCCGACCTTCTTCATCAACTGTGAAAGGCGTCGTGGGCATGTAGCCGCCGTAGATGGAGGAGCAGCCGGTGGCGTTGGCGATGACGGCCCGGTCGCCGTAGAGCTGACTGAGCAGCTTGACGTAGGGCGTCTCACCGCAGCCCGCACAAGCGCCGCTGTACTCGAAGAGCGGACGCAGGAACTGCGACTCCTTGACCTGGTCGAGGTTGAGCTCGGTGCGGTCGAAGTAAGGCAGCTCGTCGCGGAAGAACTCAAAGTAATCCCGCTCACGGGTGCGGATGGGCGGCTGCTCTGTCATGTTGATAGCCTTGCGACCGGGTTCTTCGCGGTTCTTGGCCGGGCAGACCTCGACACAGAGCCCACAGCCTACACAATCCTCCGGCGCGACCTGAATCGTGAACTTCATGCCCTTGAACTTGCGGCCCTTGGCGTCCGCGGAGCGGAAGCCGTCCGGCGCGTCCTCCAGCACTTCAGGTTCGTAGAGCTTCATGCGGATGGTCGCGTGGGGACAGGACATGACACACTTGCCGCACTGAATGCAGACGTCCGGATCCCAGACCGGGATCTCCATGGCGACGTTGCGCTTCTCCCACTGCGTGGTGCCGGTGGGATAGGTGCCGTCCTCGGGCAGCTTGGAGACGGGGAGATCGTCGCCTTGACGGGCGATCATCTTGGCCGTCACCTCGTGCACAAATTCGGGGGCTTCTTCGGGAACGACCGGCGGCTTCTCAATGTCGCTGGTCACCTCGTTGGGATAGTCCAGCTCGTGCAGATTTTCCAGCGCGTGATCAACGGCCTCGTAGTTCATATCGACGATCTTCTGCCCCTTCTTGCCGTAGGTCTTCTTGATGGCCTTCTTGATCTCGGCGATGGCTTCGTCCTTGGGCAGCACGCCGGAGAGCGCGAAGAAACAGGTCTGCATGATGGTGTTGATACGGTTGCCCAGGCCCACGGCCTTGGCGACCTCGTAGGCGTCGATGACGTAGACGTCAAGTTCTTTGTCAATGATCTGCTGCTGAACTTCCCGGGGCAGCTGATCCCAGGTCTCGTCGACGGGGTAGGGGGTATTAATCAACAGGGTGGCGCCCTGTGCGGCGTTGTCCAGGAGATTGAACTTCTCGAAGAAGATGAACTGGTGGACGCCGACGAAACTGGCGCTGTTGACCAGGCAGGTCTGCCGGATGGGGCGCGGGCCAAAGCGCAGGTGGGAGACGGTGACGCCGCCGGACTTCTTGGCGTCGTACTGGAAGTACCCCTGCGCGTACATATCCGTCTCTTCGCCGATGATCTTGATGGAGTTCTTGTTGGCACCCACGGTGCCATCGGAGCCTAGGCCGTAGAAGAGCGCGCGCACGACGTCGTCCGACTCGATGTTGAAGGACGGGTCGTAATCGAGGCTCAGGTTGGTCACGTCGTCCTCGATACCGACGGTGAAGCGTTTCTTGGGGCTCTCCTTGGCCATTTCGTCGAAGATGCCCTTGACCATGGCGGGGGTGAATTCCTTGCTGGAGAGACCGTAGCGCCCACCGATGACCTTGATCTTGTGGTCGAGGTCGGCAATGGCGGTGACGACGTCCTCGTAGAGCGGTTCGGCCGCGCTGCCGGGCTCCTTGGTGCGATCCAGCGCCGCGATGATCTGGGTGCTCTCGGGGAGCACGTCCAGGAAGTGCTCGACGCTGAAGGGCCGGTAGAGGCGGACTTTGATGACGCCGACCTTCTCGCCCTCTTTCTCCATCAGGTACTCGACGGTCTCGTGCGAAAGTTCGGCGGCGGAGCCCATAAGCACGATGACGCGCTCGGCGTCGGGCGCACCGACGTAGTCGAAGAGATTGTACTCGCGGCCCGTCAGCTCGGCGAACTCGTCCATGGTCTCCTGGACGAGGCGGGGGGCCTCGACGTAGTAGGGGTTCACGGCCTCGCGGGCCTGGAAGTAGACGTCCGGCCCCTGCGAGATGCCGCGCACGACGGGCTTGTCGGGATTGAGCGCTCGTTCGCGGTGTTCACGGACCAACTCATCGGGGATCATCGTCTTGAGATCCTCAGCGGTCAATTGCTCGATCTTGTTGATCTCGTGGCTGGTGCGGAAGCCATCGAAGAAGTGGACGAAAGGCACGCGGGTCTTCAACGTGGCGGCTTGCGCGATCACGGACAGATCTTGGGCCTCCTGAACGGAGTTGCTGGCCAACAGCGCGAAGCCGGTGTTGCGTGCCGACATCACGTCACTGTGATCGGCGAAGATGGAGAGCGCCTGGGCAGCCAGACTGCGGGCGGAGACGTTGAAGACGGCCGAAGTCAGCTCACCGGCGATCTTGTGCATATTGGGGATCATCAACAACAAACCCTGGGACGCCGTGAAGGTCGTCGTCAGCGCGCCGGTCTGCAGAGCGCCGTGGATGGCGCCCGCAGCGCCGCCCTCGGCCTGCATCTCAGCGACCAGCGGTACAGTGCCCCAGATGTTGGTTTTGCCTTCAGCGGAATAAGCGTCGGCCAACTCGCCCATGGGGCTAGAGGGCGTGATTGGATAGATGGCGATAACCTCGTTCATCTGATGCGCGACAGTGGCGCAAGAAGTATTGCCATCCACTGTCACCATTTTACGTTCGGCCATAACTACCTCCTGAATTAAATGTGCTTAAACATAATACGTAGAGCAAGCGTCGTCTCAACGCTGTGGTATTACACGTTCTTATTGATTATAGCATTGCACGAACAATGGTCAAAATATGGTCTCTCTCGGGTCGGGGCGCCGGAGCTGGGTATTGCGCTGAACTACTCGGTCCTTCAAACATGGTCTGGGGGACGCCTGGTCACCTGGTCGATGTCCAGGTTCGATGTTCACAAAAAACGCCTGCTCTTTGGATTGAATCGACTTCGAATGGTACTGTAAATTACGGTATCTATCTATCACCCACCTTTGTGAACATAGGAACAATTCTGCGTAAAGCCCTCCATAATTCAGAGCAAAGGTCCGTAGGTAGCCTGGGAGTCCTCGGATGGAGTAGCGTTATAACGCAACTTTGTCGCGACTCGGCCCCAGGGCTGCGTCGCTACCCACGAGCCTCTACCTAAGATTGTGTAAGATATGATGCTTTCGAGAAGTAGCACTAGTTTCATCTTGTAACAGACAAGCCTTTGCCTCAAAGTAATAGGGGGCTAGTTACGGCATCAGGACGTAACCCGGGGCAACGCACCTTCGAATGCTTGAAAATGGGACTTCGTGCACGCGGGCAGGGATTCTCTCCAGCATGACCGGATCATCGTAGATGTGTTGCACTTTATACCGTAATTTCAAGAAAGGTACGTGGAGGGGATTTCGAAGCAAATCGATTACCGAAACCGCCCTCGCCACCCCAGAACGTGCGTAGACAAGATCAAGGCAAACGCAGCCGGGGTTGATAACATGGACAAACGTCACAGGGAGTCTCTGAGGGGTCTTGGAAAGCCTTAGAACCGCTTCGTTTGCCCTGGAGGATGAGTGTTTTGATTTTGCGAGAGTTAGGGGTATCATCATTAATGAAGGCTACTGTGATTGAGGCACGGCTATTGGACAAGTGAGGTAAGGGATGAAAGAGTTACTGACCCTCACGCCTCGAGAGGAGGCGTTGGCGCGCCTGCTGGCGAATTTACCCCCGGAAAGATTAGGCCAGGAGGTCTTGAAGACATCCACGACGTTGAATCGCGTGTTGGCCCAGGATCTGGTCGCTCCGCATCCCCTGCCGCAATTCTCGCGCTCCACTGTGGATGGCTATGCTGTTCGCGCGGCGGATACGGCGGGAGCCGGTGAAGTATCGCCCGCTCATCTCCGGGTGATTGGCGAGCTGCGGATGGGAAAGCCCCCGACGCTGGAGGTGGGTCCCGGTGAGGCTGCGCTCATTCATACCGGCGGCGCACTGCCGGAGGGCGCGGACGCGGTCGTGATGGTGGAGTACGTCCAGGAGGCGGCCTCTGGGGGGATCGGGGTGCTGCGCCCGGTGGCGATTGGCGAGAACGTCATCCCGCGCGGCAAGGACGTGACAACCGGGGAGCGCATCCTGCGCGCCGGAACGCGCCTGCGCCCGCAGGAGTTGGGCGGCTTGACCGCGCTGGGCGTGACCCAGGTAACCGTCGCGCGGCAGCCTCGCGTCGCCGTGATCTCCACCGGCGACGAGCTGGTGCCCCCCTCGGACGTCCCCGGCATGAACCAGGTCCGCGATCTGAACACCACCGCCGTCAGCGCCCAGCTCCGCCAGCACGGCGGCGTACCGCTCCCCTACGGCATTGTGCCGGACGACGCCGACGCGCTATCCAAGGCGGCACAGGAGGCGCTGAGCGTCGCCGATGTCCTGATTATCACGGCGGGCAGTTCGGTGAGCGAGCGCGACGTGACGGTCGACGTCATCAACCGCCTGGGCCCGCCGGGCGTGCTGGTGCATGGTGTCACCGTCAAGCCGGGCAAGCCGACGATCCTGGCGGTCTGCGACGGCAAGCCGGTCTTCGGCCTCCCGGGGAACCCGGTCTCGGCCCTCAACACGGTGCGTCTCTTTGTCGCGCCGGTGCTCTGGCGCTTGCAAGGCGGAGAGATGCCTCAACCGGGCTTCGTCCCGGCGCGTCTGGCACAGAATATCCCCGGCGCGTCGGGACGGGAGTTTTTCGCCTCCGTGCGTCTGGAGGAGCGTGAGGGTGAACGCTGGGCCGTGCCGGTCTTGGGGGAGTCCAATCTGATCTTCACCCTCGTTCGGGGAGAGGGGATCGTCCACGTGCCGCTGGGCGTGACGGAGTTGACCAAGGGAAGCTGGGTGCAGGTGGAAATCGTGTGGTGAGTACCGGGCAGTAGGAGGCTTAGCATGAGTGTTTTGGGGCCGGTGGTCATGATCGAGGAACAAATGGAACTCTCCAGTGGCCCGCTGACGCTGGTACGGTCGCCGGGGGTCTCCGTGGCGGCCGCAGCGACGGACGCGTTGCTGCGAGCGGTGCGCCGTCTGACGGGGGAACGGGTCTTCGTCGCCGGCCCCGGCATGACGGCGACGGCGCTCTGGACAGCGAATCAGGGCGGGGACGTGACGTGTTGGACGGAAGACGCCGCCGAAGCCCGGACCTTGATGGCGACCTTCGCCGCGCACAACGTCGCCGCGCCCCCCTGCCTCGTGCAGGCGGACTTCTCCGGGTTGGAACCCGGCAGCTTTGACATGGCGCTGCTGCACCTGCCGCGCGGTCGAGAAGTGCAAGATGAATTACTCCAATTGACCGGGACGCTGTTAAAGCCTGAATCTCGACTCTACTTTGTCGGCGCCACCAACGAGGGCGTGCGAAGCGCCGTCAGTCGTGCCCGGGAGCTCTTTGGACGGGTGGGCGTGCTGGTGCACAAGGCAGGATACCACGCGGCGGTGGCCGAACGTCCGCCGGGGACGTTTCCCCTGCCCGAAATTGCGTACGAGCGCACGACCGTGACCGTGAACGGGAAGATGACGACGCTGATCAGCCCTCCGGGAGTCTTCGCTTACGGACATCTGGACGAGGGAGCGGCAGCTCTGATCGAGGGTATGGAGATCGAGTCGGAGGCGTGCGTCCTGGATCTGGGCTGCGGGACCGGCCTGGTGGGACTGGACGCGCTACGGCGCGGCGCGCACGTCACATTTGTCGACGTCTCGGCGCGGGCGGTCGCCGCGACCCGCCGCACTCTGGAAGCCAACGGATATCCTGACGCTTCGGTACACCTCTCAGTAGGTGCCTCCACGGTAGCGGATCAGATCTTCGACACCGTGGTGACCAATCCTCCGTTTCACCAGGGCCATGAGGTGGATTTCGAGATCGCGGAACTCTTTATCAACGATGCCGCGCGTCGCCTGCGCGCCGGGGGAGCGCTCTTTCTGGTAGTCAACGCTTTCCTGAAGTACGATCATTGGTTAGAGCGGGCTTTTACAGAGAAAGAAGTCGTGTGGCAGAGCTCTCATTTCCGTGTATGGAAAGCGCGCAATTAGGGGCCTGTAGAACCTTGCTTCAACGTTCAGGTGCAACGCACTTTCGCTCATAAGTCAAGGGCAAAGATGAGTGAGGACCTATACAAGAAGCCAGCCCGCGCTTATCCTAAATGCGGTGCCCCTCGACTTTGAGAACAATAAAGCCCCCGACGGGAAAGAAGCGAGCTTGTCATCTTGATGGTTCCGGGTATAATAAGCGGCGTAGTTGCCACCCTAGCTCAGTTGGTAGAGCAGTCGCTTCGTAAGTGACGGGTCGTCGGTTCGAGTCCGACGGGTGGCTTCTTGGGCCCCGTCAAGCGCGGGGCCTTTTTTATGGTCAGCTGCGCATTGCAGAGAGCTTTCCGGTTGAGGTATGACGCAATACTATCGTAGTGATTTCGACCATACTTTCTCCGACAACCTCTTCTCGGGAGATAAGCACGAAAGGGACGGTCATGGGGTTGAAACAGGTATTGGCGCACATCTGGAAACGACTTATCGATCCCTGGTTTCTGGGTAGTGTGGTCGGTGGGCTGGCCTTATTGACGCTCCTCGGCCTGCTTCTACCCCAGGCACCGGTTCCACCGCAACAGACAGCACAATTCTCTCGCTGGTTGGCTCGCATTCGTCCGAGGCTGGGCGCAGCGTCCGAGTCCCTGGCTACCCTGGGCTTGCTCACGGTGCGGTACTCCGCCTGGCAACGCGCCGCGCTGGCCCTCTTGACCTTCGTCATGGTCGCCCGAGCGGTCGAGACCTACCGCC
>CAZCPK010000025.1:0-5329 GCA_964500755.1 uncultured Anaerolineales bacterium | reverse complement strand
GCTGCGCCCGCTCTCCCTTCTCAAACAGAGCCTGCTTTGCCTGGGAGGTATACTGCTGCTGATCGGGTGGGGGATGCACGTACGAAGGGGATGGGTCGAGCCCAACGTAGTGGCCTGGCCTGAGACCACCGTCTCCCTTACCGCGCGCGATCATTCGTTCGAAACACCTCCCGGCGTTCCCCGGCTGACCTTTCGCGGTTATGGCTTCTACCTCGTCCGCACCGGGGTAGGCATGGGCGTCTCGGTCCGCGCTGAGGAGAGCCAAACCCCCATAGAACTGCTGACGTCAGCGCGAGGCGAACCTCAGGAACGGCTACAGTTGATCCTCAGCGAGCAATCACCGGACGCTTACTTTGCCCTGAAGAGACCCGAGTATATTTTCCGCGCGACGCTGCAAGACATCCCCCCTGATCCTCAAATCCAGGTGCAAGTCTACCGGAGTGGGGGGGAAGCGCTGCTCACGGAGACGGTCTTACAGGGAAGCGGGACCATCTTCACCGATGATCTGGGGATCCATCTACAGCTGATCCCCCTGCCCCAGTTACGAGTAGTCTACAATCCGGGCGCCCCACTGACGGCGCTGGGTTGGCTTGGCCTTTTAATCACTACGATTTTAGGAAAACCGGGGTGGCGCTTTGATTCGGTAACGTCGGAGGCGGACCCTGAGGAAGACGGCACAGAGAGCGAGGTCAAAAACGATGCCTGAAAGTAAAACTTCGGTTATCATCGGGGTGGCGGGCGGCACCGGCTCCGGGAAGACCACGGTAGCGAACCGAATCCTGGAGCAGGTGGGCACGGAGAACATCGCCTGCATTCCCCACGACGCCTATTACAAAGATCTCAGTCACCTCTCACCCGAGGCCCGCCAGCAGGTTAACTTCGATCATCCCGACTCGTTGGAGACCTCCTTATTGGTCAAGCACCTCAAACAACTGCGCCGGAGGGACCCGGTCGACATCCCGGTCTACGACTTCACCCGGCACACCCGCACGGCGGAGACGTGCCACGTCGTCCCGGCGCCCATCGTGTTGGTGGAGGGGATCCTAATCTTCGCCGAGCCGGAGCTGCGCGAGATCTTCGACGTGCGGCTTTACGTCGACACCGACGCCGACATCCGTCTGATCCGTCGGCTACAGCGTGACGTGCAGGAGCGCGGTCGCACGTTCGAATCGGTCATCGACCAGTACCTACGCACCGTGCGCCCGATGCACATGGAGTTCGTGGAGCCGAGCAAACGGGAGGCCGATGTCATCATCCCCGAAGGGGGCTTCAACGAGGTCGCTATAGAAATGGTGGCGGCGCGGATCCGCAGCCTGCTGGATGAATCGGCTTAACTATGGTAGAATTTCGTTAGATTCTGTGTGAGGAGCTGTTATGAGGAAAGACGTACGCATTCATCCCACCGCCGACGTCTCCGACCAGGCGGAGATTGGCGCCGGGACCAGCATCTGGCACCAGTGTCAGATCCGGGAAGATACCCAGATCGGGGAGCACTGCGTCTTCGGCAAGGGCGTCTACGTCGACTTTGGGGTACGGATCGGGGACAACGTCAAGGTACAGAATTACGTCTCCATCTACCACGGCGTCGAATTGGAGGACGGCGTCTTCGTCGGGCCCCATGTCTGCTTCACCAACGACAACCTCCCCCGGGCCATCAACGCCGACGGGTCGCTCAAGGCTGCGGATGATTGGGAGCTCGGTCGCGTGGTCGTGCGCTACGGCGCGGCCCTGGGCGCCAATTCGACGATTCTGCCGAAGGCGACCATCGGACGCTGGGCGCTGGTCGGCGCGGGGAGCGTGGTCACCGCCGACGTGCCGGACCACGGCCTGGTACTCGGTAATCCCGCCCGGCTGGTGGGCTTCGTCTGTCCCTGCGGACAACGCCTGGCGGCGGGCGAACGCGGCGCGACGCATATGCACGCGCGGTGTCCTCACTGTGATAAAACTGTAAGGATTCCCTTAGACCTCTGGAGGAAAGTGGCATGATCTACATTGCAAAGCCGTTACTGGGTGAAGAAGAGAAGCAGGCCGTTATCGAGGTGTTGGACTCCGGGATGATCGCGCAAGGCCCCCGGGTGAAGGCCTTCGAAGAAGCGTTCGCCGAGATGTGCGGGACGAAACACGCCATCGCCACCACCAGCGGCACGACGGCGCTACACGTCGCGCTGTTGGCCCACGCTGTTGGGCCGGGTGACGAGGTCATCACCTCGCCGTTTACGTTTATCGCGACGGCGAACAGCGTGCTCTTCACCGGCGCGCGCCCCGTCTTCGTCGATATTGACCCGCAGACCTACAACCTCGACGTGAAACAGATCGAGACGGTCATCACGCCGCGCACCAAGGCCATCATGCCCGTCCATCTCTTCGGGCTGATGGCCGACATGAACGCTATCATGGAGCTCGCCGAAGCGCACGACCTGGCCGTGATTGAGGACGCCTGTCAGGCGCACGGCGCCGCCTACGACGGGAAGAAAGCGGGATTCTTCGGGACGGGTACCTTCTCGCTCTACCCCTCCAAGAACATGACCTCGGCCGAGGGCGGTATGATCACGACCAACGACGACGAGATCGCCGAGAGCTGCCGCGTCATCCGCCAGCACGGCATGCGCCGCCGGTATTATCACGACGAACTGGGCTTCAACTTCCGCATGACGGATGTCCACGCCGCCATCGGGCTGGCCCAGCTGGGTAAATTGGATCGCTTCAACGCCCAGCGTATCGCCAACGCACAGTATTTCACCGCGCATTTGCAGGGCGTGGAGACGCCGACAGTGCCGGAAGGTCGCCATCACGTTTTCCACCAGTACACCATCCGCGTGCCCGCCGGACGACGCGACGCGCTGGCGGCGCATCTCAAGGAAAACGGCGTGGGCACCGGCATCTACTACCCCGTGCCCATCCACCAGCAGACGTACTACGTCAACGAGCTGGGCTACGACGTGACCTTACCCGTAGCGGAAGCGGCCTGTGAAGAGGTCCTCTCCCTGCCGGTCCACCCGGCGCTCAGCCAGGCGGATCTGGAGACCATCGTCACGGCTGTGAACGACTTCATGGAGGTTTGAGCATGGCTGATTTGAAGGCCGCTGTCATCGGCGTCGGCTCCATGGGACGCCACCACGCGCGAGTCTACACGGAGCTGGCGCAGACGACGCTCGTCGGCGTTGCCGACGTTACGCCGGAGACCGGTGAGCGGATCGGAACAAAGTACGGCGTACCGGCGTACCCCGAGTACCGGGCGTTGCTGGAGCAGGAGAGGCCCGACCTCGTGACGGTCGCGGTGCCGACGGGGCTGCACAAGCCGGTGGTGGAGACGGCGCTGGAGGCCGGCGCCCACGTGCTCGTCGAGAAGCCCATTGCCGCGACGGTCGCCGAGGCCGAAGCGCTCATCGCGCGCGCCGAGGCGCTGGGGCGTAAGCTGATGGTGGGACACATCGTGCGCTTCAGCCCGACGATCCAGGCGCTCAAGCAGCACCTGGACGCCGGCGAGCTGGGGCGGATCTTCCAGATCGTCTGCCGGCGCGTGGGGCCGTTCCCCGCGCGCATCCGCGACGTGGGCGTCGTCGTCGACCTGGCGCCGCACGATCTCGACGTCATGCGCTTCGTCAGCGGCGAGGAGGCCGTACGCGTCTACGCCGAGACCGAGCAGCAGATCCACACCGAGCACGAGGACCTGGTCACGGCGCAGGTACGCTTTACCGGTGACTTCACCGGCGTGCTGGAGATCAACTGGCTGACGCCGGTCAAGATCCGCGAGGTGACGGTGCTGGGCGAACTGGGCATGTTCCGCGCCGACGACCTGACGCAGGACCTCTACTTCCACGAGAACGCCGAGGCCGAGGGCGTGGATTGGAGTCACCTGAGCCTGCTCAAGGGCGTCAGCGAGGGCAAGATGATCCGCTATCCCATTCAGCGACAGGAGCCCCTGAAGGCGGAACTGGCGGCCTTCGCCGACGCGGTGTTGAACGATACCGAGGTGCCGGTGACCGGTGAGGATGGCCTCGCGGCGCTGCGCCTGGCGCTGGCTGTGGTAGAATCGGGGCAGAGACACCGAATCGTGAATCTGGCGAGATGACAGTTTTATCAGGAGCGTGAGCAGATGGAAATAAAAGAACAAGAGGTCTTGGCAGAAGGTTTGTGCATAGAGTCTCGTCTGCTAGAAAAAGCACACTTGGGCCAGCACGTGCAAATTGTGATCACCGAGGGTGAAATCCGCATTTTGCCTGTGGCAGAAGATGCCCCATCGCTCCTCAGTCGTTTAGAAGGCTGTCTGGGAAAAGAGTCCGCGCAAGACTACAACTTCAAATTGAAAATTGGGGAATGGTATGAATCTCGCTGAGTTTGCATCGGGAGACATCTACGTTGATGTAAATATCTTCTATATGTTTCTTCGCTCAGATCCTGTCCATACTCCTATTATTCGAAGGTTTTTGGAGCGCATGGCCGCCGGAGACATCCAGGCCTATACATCTGTCTTGACACTGGACGAGCTCTGTTATCGTCTATTGCTCGCTCAAATCGAAGAAAGCCACCGGCAATCACCGTTAGACGTCTTGCGCGCAAACACACATGACACTGTTAGCCGTTATGCGCCACCGGTGATTACCGCCTTGCGCCAATTGGTAACATTACCCAATCTACATGTAGTTGAGAGCCGTCCCGAGGATGGCCTCAAGATGCTAGAGAACAGTAGATTGGGTTTGTTACCGAGAGATGCGCTACATTTGGCCGTGATGCAACGTCTTGCGCTCAGTGCGATCGCCACGGACGATACCGACTTCGATCACATTCCCGGCTTGCAACGCTATGGAGTTCTACATGCAGAAGATTGAACCGCGACAGACGCGCCTGGGCGTCGTCGGCCTGGGCTACGTGGGCCTACCGGTCGCGGCGCTCTTCGCCGACGCCGGCTTCGACGTGGTGGGCGTGGACATCCAGGCCGCGCGGGTGGCGCAGATCAACGCCGGCGTCTCGCCCATCGAGGGCGATGAGCCGGGATTGGGGGCGCTGCTGGCGCGGGTCGTCGCGGACGGGCGGCTGCGCGCCACGCCGGAGTACGCGGCGCTGCGCGACTGCGACGTGGTCACCATCAACGTGGAGACGCCGGTCGACGCGGAACACACGCCCCGCTACGTGGCGCTGCGGAGCGCGCTGCGCTCGCTGGGGCCGGTGCTCCAGGACGGCGCGCTGGTCATCGTGGAATCGACCATCGCCCCCGGTACCATGGCGCAGGTGGTCAAACCACTGCTGGAGGAGACGTCGGGCAAGCGCGTGAACAAGGGTTTCTTTCTGGGCCACTGTCCCGAGCGGGTGATGCCCGGTAAGTTACTGG
>CAZCPK010000024.1:0-16950 GCA_964500755.1 uncultured Anaerolineales bacterium | reverse complement strand
CATCAACCCGGCTGCGTTTGCCTTGTGCGCGGCTAAGCACGTTCTGCGACATTGGTGCGGGTCTTCGCTGACCACTCGCTTCGGAAACCCTTGCTGCACTCAAGTTGGACGCTTCCCCTACGCGTGTTATAATCCGTGGCGTATGAAGACACAACCGCGCCACGCTGCTCGCTCCGCCCTTCTGGTCATGTTCGCCATGGCCCTTAGTCGCGCATTAGGTCTTGTGCGTACGATGGCTCTCGGCTTTTTCTTCGGAACTGGCCCTGCCATGGACGCCTACAGCGTCGCCGCGCGAATCCCTGAGATGCTCTTTATGATCTTTGCCGGGGGCGCGTTGGGCTCCGCCTTTATCCCCCTCTTTATGTCACGCCTGAGCCGGGACGACGAAGCCGGTGCCTGGGGGCTGGCCTCGGCGGTGATCACGGACTTGATCGTGTTACTCCTGCCGTTGAGCCTCCTCTCCATCGTCGTCGCTCCCTGGATGGTGCGGACGTGGGTGGCGCCCGAGTTTCCGCCCGCGATGCAGGCGCAGACGGCGAAATTGCTGCGTATTATGCTGCTCTCGCCGACCATCTTTGGCGTCAGCGGGATCTTGATGGGGGTTCTCAACTCCTATCAGGCCTTCCTGCTGCCGGCGTTGGGCGCCAGTATCTATAACCTTGCCTTGATTCTCGGGGCGATCTGGGGAGGGCGCGCTGGCGGCGATATCACGCGCGTCGCCGTGGCCTCCGTCGTCGGCGCTGCCGCTCACCTGCTGCTACAAATCGTGGCGCTGTTCGCAAAACGACGTCCTTTTCGCTACCGGTTGCGCCTGGGCCTCTCCGATCCCGGCGTGCGCAAGGTGGGATTATTGATGCTTCCCCGGATGTTGGGGATGGCGGCGGTGCAGATCAATTTCGTGGTCACCAACAACCTGGCTTCGGGGCTGATGATCGGCGCGGCCTCGGCGCTGACCTACGCCTGGTCGCTGGTGTTGCTGCCGCAGGGCATCTTTGCCCAGGCCCTGGGCATCACCGCCTTTCCCACACTCTCCGAACAGGCCGCCCGGGGCGAGCTGCAGCAGCTGCGTCGGACCATCGCCAATAACCTGCAGGTTTTGGTTGCCCTGCTGCTCCCGGCGACGGCGGGCTTGATTTTGCTCCGGCGTCCGGTGGTGGCGTTGTTGATGGAGCGCGGGGAGTTCGGCGCGGCGGCGACCGACGAGGTGGCGTGGGCGCTGGGCCTCTTCGCCTTGGGGCTCACGGCGCACGGCGCCATCGAGATTCTGGCGCGCGTCTTCTATGCATTGCACGATACCTGGGTCCCGGCGCTGGCGGCCGCTGGCGCCGTGCTCCTCAATGTGCTGTTGGGCCTCTCGCTGCCCCCATTGTTTGAGCAGTGGGGGTGGCCGCCCCACGGCGGCTTGGCCCTGGCGAACTCCCTCGCGGCGCTGGTGGAGACGGTGGCCCTGTTGCTTCTCCTGCAACGGCGCATCGGTCGTACCTTTGGTGGCGCGCGCGGCTCGCTGGCTGATTTGCTGGGGCGGCCCTTGCTGGCGACGCTGGGGATGAGCGTCGTCGTGGCGATGTGGTTGCGCCTGGCGCCTGTTTCGGTGCCGCTTCAGGCGTTAGGCGGGATCGGGCTTGGACTGACTACGTACGTGATAGTGGGCTGGTGGTTGGGGGTGGAGGCCCTGCGGGACGTACAGCGTCGGATTGTCGCGCGCTTCTTGCCCCAGCACACCACCTGAGGAGGTGTAATGGTTATCACCTTGACCACCGATTTTGGATTACAAGACGCCTACGTGGGGATTATGAAGGGCGTGATGGCCCGGATTGCCCCGGAGGCGCGCTTTCTGGACATCACCCACCAGATTCCCCCGCAGGACGTGCACGCGGCTGCGTACCTGCTCTGGGCGGCGCTGCCCTATATGCCGCCGGAGAGCGTGCACCTGGTCGTCGTCGACCCCGGCGTGGGCACGGCGCGCCGCGCTATCGCCGCCGAGACCGCCTGGGGCACGCTGGTCGGGCCGGATAACGGGGTCTTCTCCTACGTCTGGGGCGCTGCCGGCTCCTCGACGATTGTTGAGCTAAAGAACCCGCAGTACCATCGTGACGTTGTGAGCGCGACCTTTCACGGGCGTGATATCTTCGCGCCGGTGGCTGCGCACCTGGCGGCTGGAGCCCGCCTGCGTGACGTCGGCTCGCCCATCGACGACCCGGCGCGCTTGCCGTTACCCCGGCTGGAGGCCAGTGAGACGCAGGTGACCGGCGAGGTGCTCTACGTCGATCACTTCGGTAACGCTGTGACCAGCATCGGACGGCTCGTCTGGGAAGGCGAGTTTCTGCACCTGGACGCGGCCTTCGGCGGGACCGAGCGCCTGTTGCTGCGCGCCTCCCGGCTCGACGTCCGGGCGGGCGACCGGGATCTGGGGCCGGTGCAACGCACCTACGGCGCCGTCAAGCGCGGCGAGCCGTTGGCTTTAGTGGGTAGTGAGGGGATGCTGGAGCTGGCTGTCGCTGAGGGTTTCGGGGCGGACCGATTGGACGTTCAGGTGGGTGACCCTGTTTATATGCACGTTACGTGATCTGTCATCTGAAGGAGTCAATCTATGCCTGAATATTTTGTCATTGAGGGGGGAGCGCCGCTCAGCGGCGAAGTTTTCCCCAGTGGAAATAAGAACGCGGCGCTGCCCGCGTTGGCTGCGACGTTGCTCACCGACGAGCCCGTCACCCTGCGAAATCTGCCGGCTATTGAGGACGTGGCGACTATGGGGCGGTTGCTTGAGACGTTGGGCGTCACCGTGGAACGCATCGATTCCCACACGTGGACGCTCCAGGCGGAGAATCTGACCCCGCCCCAGGATCCGGTCGGCGTCCGCGATCTCTTTCGCTCGATCCGAGGCTCGATTCTCATCGCCGGTCCGCTGTTAGCGCGGCTGGGTCGTCTGCAGATTCCCGCGCCCGGCGGGGACGTCATCGGACGGCGCCGGGTCGACACGCACTTCCTGGCTTTCGAGGCGCTGGGCGCTGCGGTGGAGGATGCGGAGTTCTACGGTCTGCGGGCCGATCGCTTGCGCGGCGCCGACGTGTTGCTCGACGAGGCCAGCGTGACCGGCACCGAGAACGCCGTGATGGCG
Organism: uncultured Anaerolineales bacterium; assembly: GCA_964500755.1. Taxonomy (GTDB): domain Bacteria; phylum Chloroflexota; class Anaerolineae; order B4-G1; family SLSP01; genus G713. The sequence goes on along the minus strand of CAZCPK010000024.1, from coordinate 13,832 downwards.
GCCTCGCTGGCAGAAGGCGTCACCGTGATTCGTAACGCCGCCTCGGAGCCGCACGTGCAGGATCTCTGTCATATGCTCAACGCCATGGGCGCCGACGTCGAGGGCATCGGTACCAACACGCTGGTCATCCACGGCGTGGACCGGCTGCACGGTACCGACTTCACCCTGGGCTCCGATCACATGGAGGTGGGTAGCTACATCGCCATGGCCGCGGCGACCGGGGGTGAGATACTGATTCACAACGCCGTGCCGGAGCATCTGCGTATGATTCGTATCGTCTACGAGCGGCTCGGTCTCTCCTTCGAGGTGCGCGGCGACGACATCTTCGTCCCGGCGGAGCAATCGCTGCAGATTGAGCCGGATATGGGCGGTGCGATTCCCACCATCGCCGACGCGCCCTGGCCGGCGTTCCCCGCCGACTTGATGAGTATCTCCCTGGTGCTGGCGACGCAGTGTAACGGCGTCGTGCTCTTCCACGACAAGATGTTCGAGAGCCGCATGTTCTTCGTTGACAAACTCATCCCCATGGGCGCGCGCATCGTGCTCTGTGACCCGCATCGGGCGCTGGTCTACGGGCCCTCGCCCCTGCACGGCGACGAGTTGGAGAGCCCTGATATCCGCGCGGGTATGGCGCTCCTCGTGGCGGCCTTCGCGGCAGAGGGCACCAGCATCATTCACAACATCCGGCAGATCGACCGAGGATACGAACGGATTGAGGATAAACTCAAGCCGCTCGGCGCGTGTATTGAGCGGCGGAACGGTAAGCGGCGCGGCGGGGAGGGCTGAGATGCGGCTGCTTTTGGCGACCCACAATCCCGGCAAGCGCCGCGAGTGGCAGGCGCTCCTTGAGGGCGTCGACGTCGAACTGCTGCTCCCCGAGGAGGTAGGGCTCGCTAACGACGTCAAAGAGACCGGCGAGACCTATACGGAGAACGCGCTATTGAAGGCGCGCACGCTGGGCGCGGTCTCCGGGTTGCCGGCGCTGGCCGACGACTCCGGACTGGAGGTGGACGCGCTGGACGGCGCGCCGGGCATTCGGTCGGCGCGCTACCGGCTGGGCTCCGACGCGGTGCGTTACCGCGCGCTGCTCAACGCGCTGGAGGGCGTGCCGGCGGGAAAACGCACGGCCCGCTTTCGCTGCGTCGCGGCGTTGGTGCTCCCCGACGGACGCGAGTTCACCACCGTGGGCGTCTGCGAAGGCGTCATCACGACGACGCCTTCCGGGGAGGGCGGCTTTGGTTACGATCCCGTCTTCTACGTGCCGCAGGCCGACGCCACCATGGCGGAACTTCCCACCGCGGTGAAGAACCGCATCAGCCATCGGGCGCGCGCGGCCCGGGCCCTACGTCCTCTGCTGGAAGCCGTCCTAAGCAGTCGAGATCCAAGCAGCTGACATAAGGCACCGGCGCTCCACTGCCAGAGAAAATAACGTTAAAACGTTCTGACGTTGGAACGTTTTAACATCAATGACTTACGCTGGCGTGTCTATCCGCTCGAAACTGAGGAGGTCCTCATGACATCAGAAGCACCGGCGATTCCTACCCGGGGCGTGCGCGGTTGGATGGTCCGGGCGCGGGCGCCCTTTCTCACCGCCACCTTTGTGCCCATCGTCTTGGGCGGTGTGGCAGCCTGGGTGCGGACCGGCACCTTTCATTTACTGGATTTCGCGCTGACGTTGGTCGGCGGCGTGTTGATCCAGGCCGGCGCCAACATGCTCAACGACTACTTCGACCATCGGAGCGGGGCCGACCGCTGCAACCGCCAGGCGTTGACGCCCTTTACCGGCGGCAGTCCGGTGCTTAGAGACGGTCTGTTGAAGCCCGAGCGGGTGCGCAACGAGGGACTGATCCACTTCGCCGTCGCGGCGCTTATCGGCTTCTATCTGACCTGGCGCAGTTCGCCGTGGCTGCTCCTTATCGGCGCCCTGGGGCTCTTCTCTGGCTACGCCTATACGGCCTACCTGGCGCCGGTCGGGTTGGGAGAGGGCTTTCTCTTCCTCAGTTTTGGGCCGCTGATGGTCCTGGGCGCCTGGCTCGTGCAGACCGGCGCCCTCGCCTGGGAGCCCGTCTGGGCGTCGCTGCCCGTCGCTTTTCTGATTATGAACGTGCTCTGGATCAACCAGTTCCCCGACACACCCTCCGACGCGGCGGTGGGCAAGCGGCACTGGGTGGTGCGGTTCGGACGTCGCCGCGCGCTGCGGATCTACGGCGGGCTCTTTGTGGCGAGCTACGGCGCCTTGTTGGTGAACGCGCTGAGCGGCGTGTCGCCGCTGTGGACGCTTTTCGGCGCGCTGACGTTGCCCTTGGCCTGGCGGGCCTGGTCGACGGCGCGGACGCACTACGACACACCGGCCTTGCGTCCGGCGAATGCCCTGACCGTCGAGGTGCATCTGGTCACGGGGATGTTACAGATCGTAGGCTATCTGATCCAGGGGGTCGTACGATGAGGAATACTGTTCAAGGTCGCGCACGAGCGGAGGCCCTGCGACGTTATCGCCCCCCTTCGGCGTCCTGGTTTCCCAGGGAATTTGTCTGGCCCCGCTACGACGGCTACTCGGTGGGCAACGTGCCCGCGACCCTTATCCGGCTCTTGGCTGGGGAGCCCGCGCCCGCGCACTGCTTGCCCCCGTTGGATTCCCAGCTCCTGGTGGACCTGAGAGACGGTGTTGAGCGCGTCGTCACGGTGGTGGTCGACGGTTTGGGGTGGGAGCAGTTGCAGGTGGTGTTGGATCGTGATCCGACCGTGGCTTTTCACGACTTTGCGGCCCGCGGACGCTTGCAGCCGTTGACCACCGTCTTTCCGTCAACGACCAACAACGTCCTGGCGACGTTGCGCACCGGCGCCGCGCCCGTGCAGCACGGGCTGCTGGCCTATACGCTGTTCCTACGCGAGTGGCAGCTGGCCGCGGAGTGCATCGGATTCTCGCCGCTGGCGCAGCGGCACGCCCTTTCACTGGAAGCGTGGGGGCTGGACCCGGAGACGTTCCTGCCGGTCCCGTCGCTGGCGGAACTGCTGGCGCGGTGGGGGGTGCCCTCTTATCAACTGATGGCCGGTCACCTCATCAGCGGGCCCTTGACGCAGATGTACTTCCGTGGCGTGCGGCACATCTACGGCTACCATACGGCCTCCGATTTCTGGCTGACGCTACGGGAGATGGTGCAGGCGCATCGCCGCGAGCGCTGCTACCTCTCGGCCTACTGGAGCGCCGTCGACACGCTCGGGCACCGTCACGGACCGGGCGGTGAGCGCGGCTACGAGGAGGTGCGGGCGCTCTCGCACCTGATGCAGACCATCTTCCTTGACGGTCTGCGTCCCGAGGATCGCGAGGGCACGTTGCTTCTGTTGCTGGCGGACCACGGGCAGATTGTCGTCCCGCCGGAGCGCGCGCTGCTGCTCGACGCTCATCCGCGCCTGGCGGAGGCGCTGGTCTTCCCGCCGCTGGGTGAGGCGCGTGCGCCCTTCTTCCACGTGCGGGGTGGTCAGCTTGACGCGGTCCGGCACTACCTGAGCTCCCTGGATTCGGATCTGGTCTGTCTGGATCAGCCACAGCTGCTGGAGAGCGGCCTGCTGGGACCCGGTACTCCGCACGTCGAGGTCCCGCACCGGTTGGGCGATCTGGTGGCCTTGATGCGTGGGAAACGGATCTTTGTGAACGACGAGCGGGACGCGGAACGTCTACCCGGACGTCACGGCGGCTTGCTCTCGCAGGAGATGCTCGTGCCGCTGCTCGCTCTGCGTCTGGATGAATAGGGGCGATACCTGCACAGAAATCCTTGCGTACAGTTCCCCAAATGATGGCCGAAGTAAGCGGTCAGAGGCAACGCACCTGCGAACGTTTGAAAGTAGGCGTCTTGCGCATGGGGGCATGAGTTGTGTCCGGCATGACCAGATAGTCGTAGCTGCGGTGTATCCTATACCGTAATTTCAATAAGAGTCCTTTCAACAGCGACCGGACAAACGAAGAGCTCTCAGCAGTTCTCTGTGGCGTCTGCCCAGGTCATCAGTCCCGGTTTCGTGCGCCTTGCTTTCGCTTACGGGCGTTGTGAGACATCCAGGCCGTTTTCGCTCGCCGACTCGCCTCGCAAACCCCGGCTCGCTTACGCTTGTGCCCGTGAGGGGCTATGCTACAATTGTGGATAGGAGCGTGTCGAGGCTCCAAAGCAAAGGAGTCTGGCGCGTTTTTCCCATTCACTTTATCCTTCTAAAGGATGTTACCTCCCCTCGGTCGTGATGGACCTTGGAATTGGGCGGATTTCTGCAAGGAGAAAGTATGTTGATTGAACAGCTCAAAGCAACCAGTGATTTTCTGGCGCAACACAAAGGCTTGCCGGTTATTATTGGGGTGGGGTTGGTGCTGCTAAACTTCCTTTTGCAGTTGCTTCCGGCCTGGCCTGTGATCAACTGGCTGGTCCAGGTTGATCTCTTCCTGCACCTTGGCATTATTCTGGGACTTCTGGGCATCTTGATTGGGGATGCACTGTAAGCCTATCTTCTCGGCTGTTCGAAGTCTATTTTGCGGATTTCTTGCCTTTTATCCATATTTACGCTATTCTTTATAGTAGGATTTACTCCATAAACTGAAATTACGGTAGAAGGTACAAGGCACCTAGCTAAACCCTGATACCGTCGGACTGTTGACGTTATCTGCTGTATGTTGATGTGCTATCGGCTTTTTGGGTGATCCTGGTTAAACGCTGCGATTCTATTTACGTTTCAGAGTAGGAGGCTCCTATGCGCAAAGTACTGGTTGTCGTTGGCACGCTGCTCATGCTCCTGGTGGTGGTGACGCCTCTGGCTGCTGCTCCCGCCCGTTCCTGGGAAATTCTGGGTGTTCACGTGGTTAAGACCGGTGAGACGCTCTATTGCATTGGACGGGCTTACGGTGTAAGCCCAGATGCTATTGCGGCTCAGAATGGCATTGTGAATACCAACCTTATTTATTCCGGGGTGCAGTTGCAGATCCCCGACGTTCCCGCGACGCTACCTTCTGGCCCGGTCTGTGACCGACAGTTTGATCCCTCGGAACCCCCGCCGCCGGAACTGTCGTGCGGTGACTGTGAGTGTGCGTCGACACACACGGTGTTGATGGGAGAGACGCTGTCGTCTATCGCTATTCAATACGACGTCAATATCTGGACGTTGGCTCGCTGTAACTGCATCTACAACTTGAATTACGTGCGCGCCGGCGCTCAGCTCTGTATTCCTTCGCCCTAGGGGTGGATATTCGTAGCAGTACCGGGTAACAGTGCGTTGTTCCCATCGCAGAGTTAGGATGAGCATCGCGGCATAGCTGTGCATCCCACGGAGTGGGTCAAGTCTGGATTGAGGCGGTGGCCCATCTGGGACGTGCGTGCCTGGGTGGGTTGGATAATTGGGATCGGTTTGGCTAAAATATCTTAGGAGGTTAGTACGATGAAATTTGCAGATACCATTCAGCATGATGATTGGAAGACCGAGAAACACGTGCCGGTGATTGAGTTGCCGGACGTGATCAAGGCGGGCGAGCCGTTCATGGTGACCGTCAGTGTGGGAAAAGAGATTGCGCACCCCAACACCACCGAGCATCACATTCGCTGGATTGACGTTTACTTCAAATCAGCGGATGGGAAATTCGTCCATCAGGTGGGGCACTTCGACTTTGCCGCGCATGCCGAGTCCGTCAAGGGCGCCAATGAGGGCCCGGTGCTCGCCAATCCCGTCGCGACGTTCTCCATGACGGTCAAGGAGTCCGGTGAATTGATTGCGTTGGAACTGTGCAACATCCATGGTGTCTGGGAGAGCTCGGCGGCGGTTGAGCTTAGCTAACCTCTCGCACGGCTCTTGCGAATTTAGAAGGGAGTCGGCGTGCCGTTGATTCCCTTCTTCGACGCAACAGGTATAGCGTGAAATTTACCCAATAAGGAGTTGCAGATGCCAGAGTTTGTTAATCCGTTCAGCGGTAAGGTACCTGAGCGAAAACTTACCAAGGAAGAACTAATCCGTGCGATTCGGCTTAACATCGCTGCGGAACATGAGGCGATTCATCTTTACATGGCGCATGCCGAAGCGACCGACCACCCATTGGCGAAAGAGGTGCTGGTTGACATCGCCAATGAGGAACGGGAGCACGTGGGCGAGTTTATGGAGTTGCTGGAGATTTTGACCGGCGATGAGGCGGAGTGGATTGCCGAGGGTCGGGCCGAGGTTCGGGAGATGGCCGCCGAGTTAGGTGCCGGTGGAGCCTCCGCGCCCGAGGAGACGAGCGCCGGTAGTGAAACCACGATCGGTTCATTGAAGGCGTAGCGGACGCCCGTTGGATTAAGGAGAAAGTACATGCCAAATAAGTATCTTGCACGTGAGGATGCGCCTTTTGATGCGACCGTCTGGTCGAAGTTGGACGCCGCTATGGTCGATGCGGCGTCACGAGAATTGGCCGGACGTCGGCTGTTGGATATTGAAGGCCCCTTTGGTCTGGGATTGAAGACGGTGCCGTTGCCCGACAAGATGACGGAATCGGGCTTCGTTGCCAGTCGGGTGCTGCCCGTCCTTTCCATCTACGAGGAATTTACGCTGGGCGTCCGCGATCTCGCCAACTATGAACGTGAGGGGATCACGTTGAGCATGCGACCGGTCGTTGAGGCGGCGCGCCGTTGCACACGTCGCGAGGACGAGTTGCTCTTCAACGGCGCGCCCGACGTTGACGGCGTTGACGGGCTGCTCAATGTGCCGGGCGCCCACGCTTTCGAGCTGGGGGATTGGAGTGAGGTCGGCACAGCAGTCGCGGACGTCATTCAGGCCGTCACGGAGCTCGACGAAGCCGGCTTCCATGGACCTTACGTCATGGCTCTGGCGCCGGAGCGGTATAATCTGTTGCTGCGTCTCTATGAGCGGGGCAACAAGACGGAGCTGGAGCACCTGAAGATGGTCGTGACCGAAGGCGTCGTCAAGGCCCCGGCGTTGGAGGAGGGCGGGGTGCTGCTGGCTGCCGGTCGCCAGTTTGCCTCCCTTATCCTGGGACAGGACATGACCGTAGGCTTTATCGGCCCGGTCGGCGATCAGATCGAGTTCTTTGTCTCGGAGAGCCTGGTGTTGCGGATCCGCGTTCCGGAGGCGATTTGCGCGCTGAAGTAGTGCGGGTCGGTGGTTCGACCTTTGTGATAAAGGAGCCGGAGTAACTCCCGGCTCCTTTGCTATTCAGGGGTTTCCAGATCAGGAGGGCGGAGATTGACGACGTTAATAATTACATTTATAATGATATTAGTAATCAAGTTAATGTACGAGTGGTTCTTGAGGGCGAAAAGACATACACGCTCCAGGGATGGCGTGAGCCTGTAACAGGTGGCTTCTCTCTGAAATAGTCAGCGGGTCGCTTGGTCACTTGCTCAGAGGCCAGCACGGCTGGGAATGAATCTGTTCCATGCGCTCGCGTCTTTTGCGGAGGTGTTTAAACATTGGTGGCTTTGGTGAAGAAAGGTGTTTCACGATAGAAAAGGGTTTTGTGTAGCCAGTAGCTAGTGGTTAGGAGGCAATATGCGTAGACGGAGCCGTATTTTCAGTTTGGTGCTGGGTCTATTAGCTCTGACGTTGGTCGCCTGTGGCGCGCCGGAAACCGCGCCCCCGACGGGGACTGAAGAGGCGCGCTCCACGCCGACACCAATGGAGGAGACTGAGCCAACGGAGGTGACGGAACCAGAAGCGACGGATACCGAGGAACCAGAGGAATCTGAGGAACCAGAGGAAGAGATGCCGGCCTGGGAAGCGGACGCGACCATAGGTGAGGACGAATACACCGACTCGGCGGACTTCGGTCAGATGAAGGTCTGGTGGCGGCACGACGGGGAGTTCCTCTACCTGGCCATGGAGGGACAGACCGAGGGGTGGATTGCGATAGGCATCGAGCCGACAAACGCCATGCAGGACGCGGATTTTCTACTTGGTTTTGTCGATGAGGGCGAGGCGCAGATCTGGGACGCCTACGGCACGGCGCCGGCAGGGGCCAACCACCCTCCGGATGAAGAGCTTGGCGGCACGCGTGACATCGAGGCCTTCGCTGGTACTGAAGCCGACGGCATGACGCGCTTCGAGCTACAGATTCCCCTGGATTCCGGCGATGAATACGATAAGGCGCTCAGCCCCGGAGAAAACTACAATATCATCGTCGCCATGGGAACCGGAGACACCTATAACGCCGGTCACTTCTTCGTCTCCAGTGGAACACTTGCGTTGCAGCCATAAGGTATCCATGAATTAGGGAGCGCCGACGCGGAGTTGTCTTCTTGCGAGGCGTGACTATACTTCTACTATCGATACACGTACTCACTGATCGCTACCTGGGCAAGGAGGTACATTGATGGACTGGCAGGAGGTTTTGAAGAGGGCCATGCGCTTGGAGCAGGATGGTCGGGAATTCTATCTGCGCGCGGCTCAGTTGAGCGAGGATGAGGAGATCCGACAGATGTTCCGAAAGCTGGCTGACGACGAGCTCAGCCACTACAATTACTTACAGCGAGAGTACGCCGAGATCCTCTGCAGCAATCGCTGGTGTGAAATCCCCGATCTGGAGGACGTTGAGCCCATTGACGTGAAGGAGCCCATCTTCCCGTTGGATAAGGATCTGAGTGAGACGCTGCCGGACGACGCGTCGCTGGAAGACACTCTGCTCTTCGCGCTGACCGCCGAGGACGCGACGGTGGAACTCTACCAGGAGAGCGCGGAAAAAGTTGAGGACCCCAACGCCAAGGCGCTCTTTTCTAATCTCGCAGCGGTTGAAATGCGGCATTTCAGCACCGTCTTGCAGCGCTACGAGTCGCGCTATAGCTATCCCCGCTAGAAGAACCATGTCAGGAACAGAGAAGCGACAGGCCTCCAGGTGGGGGCCTGTTTCGTTAGGCGAGGAGCCCTATGCCCGAGCTGCCGGAAGTTGAGACCGTCGCCCGCAAGTTGCGTCCCCACCTTATGGGGGCTCGCGTGCGGGATGTGGAGATTCTCTGGGCGCGCACCGTCGACCGTCCGGACGCGGCGACCTTCTGTCGTGCACTCACCGGCGCTCGCATCCAGGACGTGGGACGGCGGGGTAAGTTCCTGCGTTTCACCCTGGATATCGACCGTTTTTGGTTCGTACACCTGCGTATGACGGGTAAGTTCTTCGTTTGGGATGCGGGCGATGGCGCTTCCGCTCCGTGGAATCCGGCGCACGTCCGGGCGCGCTTACGATTGGCTGACGGAGCGCAGTTGACGTACGTGGACATGCGCAAATTCGGGCGCTTCTACCTGGTGGCGGATCCCGAGGACGTCGTCGGGGAGCTGGGACCGGAACCGCTTAGTGCGGCGTTCACCGCCGGGCGTCTGGCTGCGATGCTGGAAGGCCGGCGCGGTGAGATAAAACGTCTGCTGCTCAACCAGAATTTCCTGGCGGGGCTGGGCAACATCTACGCGAGCGAGGCGCTCTGGCGGGCGCAGATACATCCGCAGCGGACTGCGGGCACGCTGGAGCGTGACGAAATCAAGCGTCTGCATCACGCCATCGTAGACGCGTTGTCAGAAGGGGTGCGGCACGGCGGGACGAGCCTGGATGATCGCCAGTACGTCTATCCGGATGGCGGTCTGGGGGCGCACCAGCGCTATCTCTCGGTCTACGATCGCGCCGGCGAACGTTGTCCCCGCTGTGGCGCCGGGGTGGAGCGCATGGTACAGGGACAGCGGAGCACCTATTACTGTCCTGTCTGTCAGTGTTTGTCCGATCAGCCGGTGACGGGACGGTATTCAGTTCGCGATTAGGGACGTTGCACCTGGTTGCTCACCAAACTAGACAGTTACGAATTGCTTGAGATATCCCAGAGCTTTGATGGAGGTTGAGATGAAAGAGATCACGTTGGACGTTAAAGGTATGTCCTGTCAGATGTGCGTGAAGCACGTCACTGATGCTTTGCGCGGCGTCAACGGGGTAGAGACCGTTGAGGTGAGTTTGGACGACGCCCTAGCGCGTGTGGAGTACGATCCTGAGCGCGCCGGTATGGAGGATTTCAAGACCGCCGTTGCGGAGGCGGGCTATGAGGTCGTGACTTGAACGGTGCCTTGCGTACGCTGGGGGCCGAGCATCACCGCTCGGCCCCTCTTGCGTTTGCGCTTCTTGGCTCTTGGGGGGTTCGCCAAATGCAAAGGCAACGTTTGTTACGCGTTTCCTGTCACAACGCAGGAAAAGTCTGGTGAGCCTCACCAGCGTAGCCTACGGCACTACTTTTAGGGCGACTCACTCCACTATCCGCCAAAGTTCAAGAGACCTCGCTTCTTAAGACCTCGCTTCTTAAGACCTCGCTTCTTAAGACCCCGCTTCTTAAGACCCCGCTTTTTAAGAGGCAGGCGACGAGAGCAAGGGCAGCGTCACGTGGAAGGTGCTGCCCTCGCCGGCTGTGCTTTCCACGCTGACCGCGCCGCCGTGAGCCTCGACGATCTCTTTCACCAGCGCTAAGCCCAGTCCTGTGCCGCCGTACCGCCGTGTCATGCTCCCGTCCACCTGATAGAAACGGTCGAAGATGCGTGTCAGCTGTGATTCGGGGATACCGATGCCGGTATCGATGACCCGCAGGTGGATATGTTTTTCGTCGTGATCGAGCTGCACCTGCACGTCCCCGCCGGCCGGCGTAAACTTGATCGCGTTGTCTACCAGATTATCCAGCACGCGCCGGAGGTGTAGGACGTTGCCCAGTACCTGTGCTTCTGATGGGCGGATGTCGACGTCGAGGCGCACGCCGGTCTGATGGGCGCGCAGCTTGAACTCGGAGACCAGGGATTCGAGCAGGGAGACCAGATCGACCGGTTCCCGCTGCCACTCTTCGGTCTCCGTATTCAGGATGGCGGTCAGGTCATCGAGCATCTTGGAGAGTAGCCGCACGCGCCGGGCGATAATCGTCACCGAGCGCGCTTGCTTGGGTTCCAAGGGACCGAGCTCCCCCTGTTCCAGAAGCTCCGTGTGGCCACGGATGATGGTGAGCGGAGTGCGTAACTCGTGGGAGGTGTTCTGGATAAACTGACTTTTGAGCTGATCCAGTTCGCGTAGGCGCGCGAGCGCCTCGGAGAGCTCCGCTGTGCGTCTCTGCGACTCCGCGAAAAGCCGGGCGTTCTGAATCGCGACGGTGGCCTGGTCAGCCAGCAGGGAGAGCGTCCGCAGCTCATTCTCGTCGAGGGTGTAGGGCTTCTTGTAGGCGATGTTCATTACGCCAATAACCTCGTTGCCGCGAAGCAGAGGCAGCCCCACAATCGCGCCCTGCCAGAGGGTGCCTTTGAAGAGCGGGTGTCGAGACATATCGTTGATCACGATGCGCTCCCCGGAGCGGGCGACTGTGTAGGTGAGCCCATCCTCTCGGGGGAGCGCCCAGGACTTATGTTGTTCGCCATCGGCCCAGCGGGCGGCGCCAAATTCTAAACGTTGACCATCATAAAGGAAGACGTGGGCGTCATCAGCGTGAACTAGCTTGATGGCGTGCTTTAGAATGGCTTGCAGGACGGGTTCCAGCTCCAGACTGGAGGTGAGCTGCAAGCTGGCCTGTCGGACCGCTTCCAATTCGGCGCTGCGTTCCCGCTCGGCTCTGAAAAGTCGGGCGTTTTCCAGCGCGATAGCGGCGTGAGAGGCCAGCATCTCCAGTATTCTCTGGTCATCCTGTGTATAGACGTCGGGCTTGTAGCTTTGGGCCGACAGCAGGCCAAAAATCTTGTCGCGCAGTTTCAGAGGGACCGCCAGCACGGAAGTTACGTGCTCTTCATCGCCGAAATGCACGACGCCCAGCTCGTCCTCGATCTCCTGGATATCGCCCGTGCGCAGCGATCTTCCGGTTCGAATGACGTGTCCGCTTAGCCCGGCGTCGGCTTCAATCTGCTGTGGCGGCTGGCGCCCGCTCCGATCCACCAGGTAGGGCAAGTCGATGGCGTTGTTCTCCTCGTTGACCAGGGCGACCACAAAAGCTTCGCTCTCCATCAAGCGGGAGGTGGCTTCGTGAATGGCGCGACAGACCTCCTGAGGATCGGCGCTGATGGAGATGATCTCCTGGCTGGCCCAATGCAAAACGGCCAGCCGATCGGCCGTTTCCAGCGCGTCTCGATGTAGCCTGGCATTCGCCAGCGCGATCGCCACCTGGCGGGCCAGTGATTCCAGAAAACGGCGGTGAAAGTCGTTAAAGGCATTCCGGTCTTTCCGTTGTATGGATAGAGCGCCTACCAGCTGATCGTGCGCGACGAGCGGAACGCCTAGCCAGGAGCGGGTTCCCGGCTCGACGTGGATCGGTTCAACGGGCAGTTCCTCGCCTGGCAGATCATCGACCAACAGCGAGCGGCGGTGCTGCATCACCCAGCCGGCCAATCCCCCCTGAGAGAGGGGGACGTGAACGTCCAGCGTGTGGGGGATCGTGCGCCCTTTTCTGATGGAAAAGACTACGCTGATCTCGGCTTCCTTTTCATCATACAGGGTCATAAAGAAGTGGTCGGGCGCGATCAGCTGCTGAATTTGAATATTGAGCCGTCGAAGGAGCTCGGTGGGCTCGAGAACGCTGCTGGTGGCGAGGGCCGTCTCATACAGCCCTTCCAGCTCTCGGGCGCGGCGCTGCGATGCCTCGTAGAGTTGAGCGTTCCGAACGGCGGCGGTGACTTGCGCGGCGAGAATCTCCAGCAGGGTGGCGTCTTCTCGCGTGAGCGCATATGGCTGCTTGCTGCGTACGTCCAGGATGCCAATGACCTCCTGCTGAATCGTCAGCGGCACAATCAGTAGGGCGCCGCTTTTTGGCCCGGGAAGCTCGAGCGTCGTGGTGGACAGCTCCGGGATGAGCAGGGGAACGCCTTTTGCGGCGGATTGATCGACGAGGGTCGTCGGGTACGGGGAATCTCGCTCCGGCACGAAGTGAGTTGAGCCGTCCGTCCGGCGTTCCGCACAGCTGTGAATGGTGCCGTCCGCTGTGAGAGCCAGGCGTACGTAGTCGAGATTCAGGGTTTCGGCGATAATTTGGACAGTCTGTGGCAGCAGCTGGTGCAGCGACAACCACGTCGTGATCTGGCGACCGATTCGATAGATGGCGGAAATCTTCTGCGCGTGTTGCTTGGCGATCTGTACCTCTCGTAAGCGATCGATGGCGGCGGCGAGCTGACCCGCCAGCGTTGTCAAGAGTTGCTCGTCCGCCTCGGAGAAAGCGTCAACGTCTTGACTCTCGACATCAAGTACCCCCAGGATTTTCTCACCGCTTTTCAGAGGGACACATAACTCTGAGCGGGTGTCCGCTGCGACTTCGTAGTACTCATCGCTTTCCCTTACGTCGGGAATACGTCTTGGTTGACCATCCTGGGCTACACGCCCTGGGATACCCTCGCCTATGGCAATCGGCATTGCCGCTACTTTGGTTCGATAAGAGGGGTGGGGGTGAAGTAACCCGTCGTTGCTATCCAGCAGAAAAATGCCCAATTCGTCGGGGTAGAGCGACTCTCCAACAATCTCCACCACGCGCTCGATCAACGTATCCTCATTTAAGGCCCCGGCGCTGGTCGCGTTGGCTACAGCGTGCAGGACCGAGAGTTCCGTCACCTGGTGGCGCAACTCTTGCTCTGTAGTATGGGATATGTCAGTCGTTGGAGGGCTCTTGTGTTCAGGCATTTTACTCTGTTCTCCTGGCCTGCAGAGGGTACATTCACCATCTTCTGGTAATAACCGGTTGGGTAGTTGTCAATGTGCGGAAAGGATATGCTATCTTCGAGTGTATATGGATACAGTATACCACGGGAGGAGGCAAAACATGAAATCTGGTGGTGCATGGGCAAACGCAGCGGTTCTAAGGCTTGCTAAGGTTGCTCAGCGCCTCCTGGCAACGCTTACCCAG
>CAZCPK010000023.1:0-17065 GCA_964500755.1 uncultured Anaerolineales bacterium | reverse complement strand
GCGCCTCCGATGACGCTGTATCCCATGCCGTGACGGCAGACGTAGTCCTCCAACTCGACGCGGGTCGGCTGCCAGGAGGGCGACCAGAAGTCGCCGCTCTCGTCGTCGCGCAGGTAGAGATAGCGTCCCCCCTCGTCCAGGGGCACGTTGTTGTAGCGATACCGGGTGACACGGCGCAAGCGCGCGTCCCGGTAGAACGAATAGCCGCCCGCCGTATTGGAGATAAGTCCAAAGTAAGCCTGCGCGCCGAGATAATTGATCCAGGGCAGGGGCGTATCCGGTCGGGTAATGACGTACTCACGGTGTTCATCATCAAAATATCCATAGCGCATGGCATCCACCTCATCAATGTTGGGTCCACCGAGAAACGACCTGCGGTGAACGGTTGGTATGATCGTGGTCTAGTCACGTTTCGGGGAAGGTTCGACGTCCGCACCGCAGGACGTTCGGACCACCAGATGTGTCGACAGAATAATAGAGGAACGGGCTTCCTCAGGGTCAGCAAGGTGTTCGAGCAGGAGATCAATCGCACACGCTCCCATCTTGCGAATAGGTTGATGGATCGTGGTCAGCGGGGGATGGATGTGAGCGGCGAAGGGCAGATCGTCGAAGCCCGCCAGGGCAATATCCTCCGGTACCCGCAAGCCCGCCTCCCGGATCGCGCGCAACGCCCCGCGCGCCATGGTGTCGCTGGCGGCAAAGACAGCATCCGGGGCCTGCGGCAGGAGCGACTTCATGGCCTCGTAGCCGCTCAGTTCGTCAAAGGCCGCCTCGACCACGAGCATCGTCTCCAGGGGAGCAAGCGCGCGCAGCGCATCCCGGTAACCAGCCAACCGATCCCGTCCCACCATGGAGCTCTGAGGCCCGGCAATGGTCGCGATCCGCCGATGCCCCAAGCGGATCAGATGCTCGACGATTCCGTACGCGCTCCCCCGGTTATCCACGTCGACGTACGGCATGGCGAGACCTTCCGGAGGCCGACCGATCAACACGGTGGGTAAGTTGCGCTCTCGCAGGCGCGGCAGTATCGGATCGTCCTTCAAAAACGAGGAAATAACCACACCATCGATTAAGCCGTTGTCGATAAAGTAGCCGACCTTGCGACTCTCCTGCTCCCGTTCATCGAGCCAGAACATAAGACCACAATTCTCACGGTTACAGGCGCCCGAGACCCCTTCGAGCAGAGCGGAGAAGTAGGGATCCGAGAAGAGACGGGAGATCGACGCCGGGACGAAGAAACCCAGGACGCCCGTGCGTCCTGCAGCCAATCCTCGAGCAGCAAGATTGGGTCGATAGTTCAACGCCTGGACGACAGCCCGAACTTTCTTGCGCGTCTCCTCACGGACGTGGGGATCGTCGTTGATGACCCGAGAGACGGTCGAGCGTGAGACCCCACTGAGTGCAGCAATTTCTTCTAGCGTTGCCATAGTCCAACCTCTTTCCTCGACGTATTTGGGAGCGCTCCCAAATACATTATAGTGATATCAGGGGGTAAAGTCAACAGCGGCAATCAAGAATTGAGGGGGGGAAGCCCATTTTCAGTTGCCAAAGAACGGGCTTTTTTCCATGTAGATAGACATCGGATTTCTTAAAGAAATCCGATGTCTGTGCTTGGCTAAAAAAGCGGCATCTACTCCCAGCGAAAGGTCATCGTCGAGAGGATCACACCTCCCATCAGGACGCCGAATAATACAGCCAATTCGGTCAGGTGATCTCCCCATGTCCCGCCAAACCAGAGCCCTTGCAACAAGGTGACGACGTGGGTAAGCGGAAGGAAGCGACTGAAGGAGCGCACCGCCTCCGGCAATTCCTGCAGCGGAATGCTGGCGCCCGAGAGAAAGAGCATGGGATAGAAGAGGACCATGCCTGCGACCTGCGCGAAACGGGCCGTAGGCGCCAGGCCGGCGATGACGAAGCCCGCGGCGAAAAAACTCAACGCGGAGAGCACAAAAGCGCCCAAAACCGCCAGCGCGTTGCCGTCAAACTGTAGATCGTAGACCAACACCCCGGCGACGACCAGCAACACCGTACCCAGCAACGTCATGACAAAATTGACCAAGACCTCGGCCCCCAAAATCGCCGGTGGACGCACGGGCGTGGCGCGATAGCGACGCAGGATCCCCTTCTCCCGATACGTTGCCATCTGTATGGTAATGGAGAGAAGTCCGACGGTGCCGATGACCATGGCGATGTACCCTGGCACGGAGACGTCCACGGAGCCGCGGCCCCCAAAATACTCGCTTGGCTCGTTGCCGTAGATGCTGCCGAAGAGAAAGAGCATCATCAAGGGAAAGACCAACGTGAAAAACGTGGCCATGGGCTCCCGCAGGTAAAGTTTCATCTCATTCACGGTCAACTTCCAAAGACTGCGCATATTCAACCTCCGTTTCGTTGTCCTATCCGTGTTCACGAGCGCAGCTCCCGGCCGGTCAACTGCAGGAAGACGTCCTCCAGCGAGGGTTCCTCCGTGTGCAGATCCCGGAAAAGAACGCCCTGCGTCTCCAACGCGGTGACCACGCCGGTGACGACGCCCTCCGTCCCGTAGGCGACCACCCGCTCACCGACCTGTTCCACGCGGCTGACGGTGCGCACGTCGGCCAGGGCTTCCGCGCGGAAGTCGCCGTTGGTGGTGAAGACCACGCGCGTATCGACGTCGAGCGCCCGGATCAGGTTCTCCGGCGAATCCAGGGCGACCAGCTTGCCGTGGTCAATGATGGCGACGCGGTCACAGAGCCGCTCGGCCTCCTCCATGTAGTGCGTGGTCAAGAAGACCGTCGTCCCCTGATCCCGGATGTCGCGCACCAGATCCCACATGGCCCGCCGCGCCTGCGGATCCAGCCCGGTGGTCAGCTCGTCCAGGAAGATCAGCTCCGGCGTGTTGATCAGGCCCAGGGCGATGAAAAGCCGCTGCTTCTGCCCCCCGGAGAGCTGGTCGAATACGGCGTCCCGTTTCTCGGAAAGCCCCAGCTGCTCCAACAGGGGCCGCCAGTCCCGAGAACGCTCGTAGAAAGCGGCGAAGAGATCCATCGCCTCCCACACCTTGATCCGCTCGGGCAGCGCCGCTGCCTGCAGCTGCACGCCGATGCGCTCGCGCAAAGATCGACCGGCCTGTTGTGGATCGAGCCCCAACACCTGTAGACGTCCTTCATCGGGACGGCGCAGGCCCTCGACACACTCGATGGTCGTCGTCTTGCCGGCACCGTTGGGGCCGACCATGCCGAAGATCTCGTGCTCCTCCACCTGAAAGGAGATGCCGTCCACGGCCCGTAACTCCCCGTACGTTTTTACCAAATCTTGGACTTCAATTGCTGGCGTCATTTTCCCTCCTGTACCTAGTCTGTGAGTCACTTGGTCGCCTGGCCAACGGGTACCAGTTCCTGTGGATGAAGTGACGGTGAAAAAATCGAAGAAACCCGGCTGAACCCGTTGACCTAGATCTCGTCCTCGTTAGCGTAAGCTTCCCCTTTTCAGGGCAGCCAACTCCTGAACTTATTCATCAAACTGGGAGTCCATGTGGACTATCTCCTCCAGCGTATCGACGTAGGCGGCAAAGGCTGTGCGGCCCTCCTCCGTCATACGGACCAGGGTTTTGGGACGCCGATCCACAAAGATCTTCTCTACAACTACATATCCCGCGTCCTCAAGTCTCTGTAGATGCACGCTGAGATTGCCGTCGGTCAAATCCAGCAGATCCCGCAGGAAGGTAAACTCCACCTGCTTCCCCTCGTCTAGGCTCGCCAGCGCCGACATGATGCGCAGCCGGGTCCGCTGATGGATCAATCTATCCAGAGACTTCACGACTCACTTCCCGGCGCGCAAGAACCAGATGCCGCTACCGATCAGCAGCCCGCCGCCCAGGAAGGCCATGATGAGGAAGAAGTAGTCAAAAAGCAGCACCCAGCCGCCTACAGCCGCAACGGCAATCAACACGCCCACCAGCGCCAGACGTCCGTCGGAAAAGAGCCCGCTCAGAATGTAGCTCAGCGCAATGGTGAGGACGATGACCAGCGCCACCTCGCGCAGGGAGGAGAGATTCAACAAGAAGACCAACGTCACCACGAAAAGTATCAGCGCTCCGAACGCGCCGAGAAAGCGTAATCCAAGAGCGCTTCGCGTACCGTTCTTCGAGCAACCTATCCGCATGCCCAACCATGCGCTGACCACCCCGCCGAGAATATCCAGTACCATCCACAGCCAGCCAGAACGCTCGGGGGACAATACGTACGACCCCAGAAAGCCCACCAGCCAGATTACGCCCCAGAGGATGCCAAACCATCCGCTCTCGCGTCCTAGGGCCTGGCGAGTTCGCTCCATCATCCGCCGAATTACTCTTATGTCGTCCAATGCTCGTTCTTCGTTCATTTTACACCTCATAAAGCGCTTTATGCTATAAAGTACTTTACCACAATAAAAAGGGTTGTCAAGAGAGTAGGGAGTAAGGGAGAGAGTCAGTCTTGCGGGGGAACGGTGCGGGGGCTGAGGACGACGGCCAGGTAGCAGACGCCCAGCAGCCCGGCGAAGAGCAGGGTGACACCGTAGGTTCGGGGATTACTCAAGGGACTGCGCAGGCGCACGGCGATGTCGTAGAGCACGGCCCGCGGCTGCGTCAGCAGATCCCAGCTGTTCCAGCGTAGGAATCGGCCTATGTAGATGCCCATACCGCTCAGTACGATAACGCAGGAGGCGAAAAGTCCCCCCACGATGGCGCCCAGCCATCTCTCGACCACGCCCTGGAGGATACGGAGTGCGTAGATGCCCAGGATCACGCCGTTGAGCGCGAAGGCGGCCAACATGCCAATATCATACCAGAAGGGCACCGGCGGACGCTCGGTGAGGTGCAGGAAGTCGGTGACGATGTAAGGCGCGTTGGGAAAGAAGGCGACGCTCACCAGCCCCGGCACCAACGCCGCCCACCATTGACGCGGGTAACGCCGTTGCAGCAGCACGACGCCCAGCGCGCCAAGATAGGGCACCCAGGCCAAGAAGAGGTTCCACAGGAGAAAGAGAAAGGTCCACGAGCGGCTGAGATAGGCACGACCGGCGAATAGGCCCACACAGAGCGCGGTGAAGGCGAGAGCGGCGTAGATGCCGTATTGCAGGCAGAAACGATGGAGCCCTTGCCCGCTCCGCAATAACCAGGCGTCGACGGTGTGCAAAGACGTCTCCTCGACCAGCGGCGCGCCGCTCATGCTAGCGCCTGCTCTTCCAGAGCCCGGTCGATCTCCGCGGCCATAGCCCGCGCCCGCTGCGGCGCGTCGCCGACGTAGGCATCGGCGTCCAACAGCGCCCGGACCTGCGCCGGCTCCAGATAGGCGCTCACGCGCTCATCGGTCGCCAGCCGTTCCATCAGCGGATTCTCCTCGCCCGCCTGCACCGTCGCCCAGGCTGCCAGCGCGTGCTCGCGGATCACCTCGTGCATCACCTGACGGTCCGCACCGGCGCGGACCAGGTGCATCAGCAGGCGCTCGGTCGCTGCGAAGACACCGTAGACGGCGAAGTTGCGCGCGATCGCCTCGTCGTTGATGCGCAGATCGCTCAAAATGCGATGTCCCACCCGCAAGAGCTCGTCGCAGGCGAGGAAGGCCGAGGGCAGCGTCTCCCGGCGGTTGGCGGAGTCGTCGAGGGTGCGCTCCAGCAACGAGTGGGCCGCGTTGTCCCACGCCACACGGGGCAGCGTCGCCACGTACCGCGCCAACGAGTCGATCTTTTCAGCAGAGATGGGGTTCCGCTTGAAGGGCATGGCCGACGAGCCCACCTGCTTTTCCCCGAAGGGCTCGCTCCACTCGCCCAGCGGCGGCGACTGGAGCAGGCGCAGGTCGAAGGCGAACTTGTAGAGCGAACCGGCGAGGCCCGCCAGCGCCGTCAGCACGCGCCAGTCCTGCTTGCGCGGATAGGTCTGCGTGGCGACGGGGAAGGCGTGCAGCCCCAACAGCTCCATAACCCGAGCCTCCAGCCGCAGCGACGTCCAGTCGGTGTCGGAGAGCAGCTCGGCGTAGGAAGCGGATGTCCCCGTCGCGCCCTTGATGCCCTTGCCCCGAAGCTCACTGCGCACGCGTTGCAACGCAGCATAATCCGCAAGCAGGTCCTGACCGTACTGGGCCAACCGGTACCCGACAGTCGTCGGCTCCGCCGGCTGAATGTGGGTGAAGGCCATGCAGGGCTGATCGGCGCGGGTCTCGATAAGCTCGAGAAGGTCGCGTAGCACTCCCCGCAACGTCTGCAGCACGATGTCCAGCCCCTCCCGCAGGCGCAGCGCGTCGACGTTGTCCAGGATATCCATGCTCGTCGCGCCCAGGTGGATGATGCCGCCGCCCACCGGACACTGCTCAGCGTAGGTCTTGACCTCCGCCATCAGGTCGTGGCGGATCTCGGCCTCGATCTCAGAGGCGCGTTCGATGTCGACGTCGTCCTGATGCTCGATCAGGTCGGCGAGCTCTTCCGCCGTGACGAGCCCCGCCTCGTGCTGCGCCGTCGCCAGCGCCACCCAGACGCGGCGCAACAGCCGACGCTTGTGCACCTCCGACCAGATCTCGCGCATCTCCGGGGTCCCGTACCGCCAGGTAAACGGGGAAAGATAGGTTTCGTGGGAAAAGATCGTCTCATGCATACAACACCCTCCTGGAAAGCAGTTCAAGGTTGCAAGTTAAATGTTGAAAGTTGATCTCAACCGCAAGCCGAACACAGTCGACGTTCAGAAAATCTGCTTAATCCGCTCAGCAGCACAGCGGCGCCGACACTGGGTTCAAGACAGGGTATCGACGCCGCTGATGTCCGTCACATGACGATCAACTCTGATCGCGCCCTAGACCAACTGAGTCGGTCAGTCTTCATGTTGGTCCCTTTACTTCATCGACTATAGGCTTCTAGAAAAGCTTCTGGGTCGTAGACTTGAAGCACTGAATCTTCAAAATCAGCCTCATTGCGAGTGACAATCGCTTGAATAGATTGTCTCTTTGCGGCGCTCTCTTGAATGGCGTCTTCGAAATCTTCTATCTCTGAGTCCAATGCCTCTCGGATGATCGCCCCATCCACATCCGCAACTTCCACGAGTTGTAGTAAGTCCACGATGAAATCATGTGCGGTGATATGACTATGGGCCTTCCGTGTGATATAGTACAAATCGGTGATGGTGGTAGCCGTCACGTATACTACCAGATCGGTCTGTTGAGCAATCTTCAGCAAACGGACCGCGTGCTCTACAAACGGCGGCCGTTCCAACGCAATGTCCAAGATAACATTTGTGTCTATCAGGATTCTCATCCGTACTTTTCCCGGAGATACGCACCCTTTAACTGATCGGGGTCATGTCCCTTTAAAAATCCCCGCCATTTTTCAAGAAAGGTTTTGAGCGGTAACGACGGTTCAGTCTTGTCCTCAGCAGGCTCGATAACGACGAAGACTTCAACACGCTGGTTGGCCCATTGGGCAATCTCAGGAATCTGGATGACGCCATCCTCAGCAATGGTAGTTTTGAATTTGTAGGCTTTCATAGTTTCACTCCTTGCCTTGAGCGCCAAACTTAGCACTACCTTCCCACAGCATCCCGGAAGACTCCATTTACATTTACATTACAATTAGCTGATCGCGTTCCGGCCCCACCGAGACGAAACGAATGGGCGCGTCGGCCAGCTCTTCGATGCGGCGCAGGTAGCGTTGCGCCTTCTCCGGCAGATCCTCCCAACGGCGCGCCTCCGTCGTAGGCTCGAGCCAGCCGGGCCACGTCTCGTAGAGCGGTTCGACCTGCTCCTGCATTGCCGTATCCGGCACGTGATCCAACACCTCGTCGCCCAGACGGTAGCCCGTGCAGAGCTTAAGCTCCTCGAAGTGATCCAGGATATCCAGCTTAGTGAGAGCGATGCCCGTGAAGCCATTGAGCCAGCTGGCGTAGCCGATGGCGACGCCGTCGAACCAGCCGCAGCGCCGCGGACGCCCGGTGGTCGCCCCGTACTCGTTGCCGACGTCGCGGAGCTTCTCTCCCATCTCGTCGTGCAGCTCCGTGGGGAACGGGCCGCCGCCGACCGAGGTCGAGTAGACCTTGACGATCCCCAGCACCTCGTCCAACTTTCGCGGGGGAATGCCGGCGCCCACACAGGCGCCCCCGGCCGTAGGCGTCGACGAGGTCGTGTACGGATAGATCCCCCAGTCCAGGCCGCGCATGATGCCCAGCTGACCCTCCAACAGCACGTTCTCCCCCGATCGAACAGCGTCGCGGACCAGGGGCAGGCTGTCGATGATGCGGTGAGCGTGAGCCTCACGCCACTCGGCGCAGAGCGCCAGCAGCTCCTCCACGCTGGTCTCAGGGATGCCGAAGTAGCTCAGGTCACGGTTTTTACGCGGCACCAGCATCTCGAGCCGGTCGCGCAGGCGGTCCGGATCCAGAATCTCCCCCACCCGGATGCCCTGTCGCGCGGACTTATCGCTATAGGTGGGACCGATCCCTCGCTTGGTCGTACCGACCTCCCAACCTTCCTTGCGCGAGCGTTCCTCGGCGCCGTCCAACTGCCGATGGAAGGGTAGGATGAGGTGCGCGCGCCGACCGATACGCAGATTATGGACCTCCACGCCGGCGGACTCCAGATTCTCGACCTCCTCCGAAAGGGTATTGAGATTGACCACGGTGCCCGGGCCGATCAGACAGATGGTCTCCGGATTGAAAATACCTGAGGGGACCAGGTGCAAGGCAAACTTGCCGTAGTCGTTGATCACCGTATGTCCCGCGTTGTCTCCCCCCTGAAAGCGAATCACCACATCCGCGTCCTGCGCCAGATAATCAACAAAGCGACCCTTACCCTCGTCGCCCCACTGTCCGCCCACCACTGCCGTTACCGTCATTTTAAGCCTCCTCTATCTATAGGCTGCCGCACAAAAGAGGCAGCCAGAGAATGTATGCATCAGAAAGCCGGCACCATCTGTGTCTGCACGACGTTGCCGCTACGATACCGAAATAACCAATACGGCGCCCAGGCCAGCGCGAAGAGCGCTACGTCGACGTCCGCACGGCGCGGTGTAATTGCCACTTCTTCAAGGTCGTCAACCGCCTGCTCCCAGCGCTCGACGATGGCAGCTGTCTCTTCCTGAAGCTCTTCCTTGAGCGCCTCGACCTCTTCCTGCAGGGTAACGATGTCTTCCTCGGCCGCCTCGACCTCCATCTTGGCCGAGGAAATCCGTCCGAGTTTGTTGGCCGCCGTCGAGACGCTGCGTCGTCGCCCCGAGAAGAGGCTGAGCACCGTCTCACCGGCGGAGATCAGGGCGTCCCGCTGTCGGGTGCGGGCCGCCAGCTCCTTCTTATCCAACTTTGCCTTGGCGCGTCGCAGACGGTCCTGCAAGCGCACAATCTTAGCCTCGTACTTCTTCTCCAACGCGTCAATCTCCGCGTCCCGCGCCTCGCGCGCCGCCTGGCGGACGCGCTGGCGGAAGTCACGTTCCGTCTCGTCAGGATGGGAGTAGAGATCCACCTCGGGGTTGTGATAGAGTGTCAGCGAGCCGGTGCGGTATAGGTGGTCCTCCAGCTCCTTACGCAGGGCGGTCAGCTCGGAGGACTCGTTGATGCTTTCCGGGAGCTCGTCGAAGAGTGCGTCCGGCTCCGGGCGATCCAGAAGATCCCGGCTCTCCAACTCCAACGCCTGGGCGCGCTCCCAGCGCAACGTCTTGACGCCGCGTGGCGGCTGCGCGAGTAGCACAAAGGGCTCGACCTCATTGACCTGCAGCGCCTTGGTCTGTTTTACAAAGTGCAAGCGGCCCAGACCTAGCACCGTCGGCAGGTAGAGCACGCGCCGCTCCTCAACGGTGATGCGCCCACCGGCCTGCTCCTCCACCGCCAACTCCGCCGTCGACGCGCCCTTGCGCAGCGGCAGATAGACCTGCTGGATGCGTCCGGAGATCGAGGGCGGGCTCGCCGCGTAGGGCAGATCGGCCTCCGGCTCCGGCGCCTGCTGCGGGGAGAACGCCACGGGCTCAGCAGGCTGCACGCCGGTCTGCGCTTTAGGCGTCTGTACGGCGGCATCCGGACGCTCACCTTCCATCAGGTCTCGAACCTGTAGACGGGTGAGAGGGCCGCGCAGGTAGCTCATGGCCCAACGCGTCTGGAAGGTCACGGGCTCCGACTCGTGGACGTTATGCAGCAAAAAGACACGCTTGCCCAAACTGCTGATGATCTCGCCCAACGCCGACCGATCCAGCGCCGCGCCGGCCTGCGCCGACGCGCTCTCCAGCCCCTCGAGCAGGCGGTTCTTATCCCGCTCGGCCTGCAGGCGTCCGATGAACCAGGTGCCGGCGTTGGTCAACCCCTTGTAGTCTAGATCGGCCGGATTCTGCGTGGTGAGCACCACCCCCACTCCGAAGGCCCGCGCCTGCTTGAGCAGCGTCAGCAGCGGGCGCTTGCTCGGCGGTTCCGCGACGGGCGGGAAGAAGCCGAAGACCTCGTCCATGTAGAGCAGCGCCCGGAGGCTCGTGGTGCCCGGCTGCGTGCGCGTCCACGTCACCAGCTGGTTGAGCAGCATCGTCACGAAGAACATCCACTCGGCCTCACTGAGGTGCGCGATGTAGAAGATAGAATGGCGCGGCTTGCCCTCTGGTGTGCCCAGGAAACCGGCGATATCCAGCGGCTGACCGTGGAGCCAGCTCTGGAAAGCCGGCGCCGCGATCAGGTTGTTGAGCTGCATCGCCAGGCCGAAGCGATCCTTCTCTGGGAAGAAGGTATCGACGTCGAAGACGCCCAGCTTGCGCACCGGCGGGTTCTGGATGGCGAGGATCAGCTTGGGTAAGTCGAGATCCTCACCCTGGCGCCAGAAGTGTTCGAAGATGGTGGAGAGCAGGATGTGTTCGCGCGATTGTACCGGGTCGGCGTCGGCGCCCACCAGCCCCAGAAGCCCGCTCACCGTGCCCTGGACGCGCTCGCGGAGCAGCTCCGCATCTCTCTCCCAGTCCAGGGCCGGCGCCTTAAAGGACTGCAGGATGGAGATAGGCACCCCGGCGTCGCTTCCGGGCGTGTAGATCACAAAATCCGCCGCCTCCCGCAGCATACGGATGCGCTCCCCGTCCTGGCCCCAGTCGGCCAGACCGTTGCGCCAGAGATCGGCCTGCTGTTGGGCGAACGCCTCCTCGGTCAACCCCTTGCGCCGTGCGTCGTCGGCGTTGATCCAGGGCCGAAAGTCCTCCGGCGAGAGCTCGGGGAAGGTCAACAACAAGTTGGTAATGTCCCCCTTGGGATCGATGATCAACGCCGGCACCTGATCAATGGCGGCCTCTTCCAGTAAATCGATGCAGAGGCCGGTCTTACCGCTGCCCGTCATCCCCACGCAAACCGCGTGGGTCGTCAGGTCGCGGGCATCGTAGAGTAAGAGGCGCTCCTGAAGCGTTTGCTCCCGCACGTCGTACAACTTTCCGAGGTAAAATGCGCCGAGTTTTTCGAAGTCCATCATAGTCCTCCCACATGCATTCTAATCACGGGAACCTGGGGTAAAGCGCCTTCAGTATAATCCAAGCTGGCCATCGGTCAACGTCGCGTATTCTGTCGCGTCAAGCCGCCCCACAGAGAGACGGGGACGCTCTTAACTTATCAAGAACATCCCCGTCTCTGGAGGAATGTATGCAGAAGCTCTACCCAATACCCTCGTCTCAGGTCTGTAGACGCCCTCCCCCTCGCTATTTCACGGAACCCGCAGTCAACCCCTTCACGATAAAGCGCTGGAAGAGCAGGGCGACCAACAGAGGCGGCAACGCAGCCAGTACCCCGCCGGTGGTCATGGCGCCGTAATCGACCGCGTAGCGTCCCGTGAATTCCGCAATCGCCACCGGCACGGTCTTGGCGGTCTCGGTGCTCGTAAAGATCAGCGCGAAGAAGAACTCGTCCCAGGCCAGCAGGAAGGCGAAGATCGTCGTGGAGATCAACCCGGGCCCGGAGATGGGCAAAATCACGCGAATCAGGGTGCCGAACCGGGTGCAGCCGTCGATGCGGGCGGCGTCCTCCAGTTCGTAGGGGATCGTCTGAAAAAAGGAGGACATAATCCAGATCACGAAGGGCAGCGTGAAGGTCAGATAGACCACAATCAGCACGAGCCGGGTGTCAATCAAGCCCAGACGGGAAAAGACGACGTAGAGCGGGATGATGATGGAGATAGCGGGTAACATCCGCGTGCCCAGTAACGTCAACAGCCCCGCGTTACGACCGGGAAACCGGATGCGCGCGAAAGCATAGGCAGCCGGCACCCCCAGAGCCAGGCTGACGATCGTGACCAGACAGGAGATAACAACGCTGTTCCATAGGGCCCGCTTGAAGACACGCGCGGCATCGGGCGTGCCCGGGCCGGCGGTGAAGATCCGCACGTAGTTCTTCAGGGTCGGCTTCCGGGGAATCCAATGGGGCGGAATCGAAAGTAATTCCGCCCGGGTGGAGATACTGGAGATCACCAACCATACGATCGGTGTGTAAATCAACAAGAGTAGAGAGAGAACCAGCAAAGCCAATAGGACCTTCTCCTGGGGCGTTCTCTTCTGCTTAAGCATCTTCACTCTCCTAGGTATCTCCGAACTGATCAGTGTAGAGCAGACGAATGTAGAAAAGGGCCGCCACCATGATAAAGGCGGAGACCAGGAACGAGAGCGCAGCGCCACTCCCCACATGGAGATTCCGGAACGTCTCCAGATAGGTCAGGTAGGAGATGGTCACCGTGCCGAAGGCCGGGCCGCCACGGGTGATGACGAAGATCAAGTCGAAGACGCGGAAGGCTTCCACGGTACGGATGACCAGGACCACCAGAATAGCCGGACGGAGCAGCGGCAAGGTGAGATACCAAAATTTCTGCCCACGGCTTGCGCCGTCAATCGCCGCGGCCTCGTACAGAGAGGTAGGAATTGTCGCCAGCGCCGCCTGGATGATCAGTGCCACGAAGGGGAACGTATGCCAGACGTCGGCCAGGATGACCAGATTCATGGCCCGGATGGGTTTGATCAGCCACGGTATATAACTTTCAATCAACCCCAGCTGGTACAACAGCCCATTGAGCGCGCCGTAATCGGCATTATAGATCCAGCGCCAGATCGTCCCGTTGACAATTGTAGGCACCGCCCAGGGAATAATCAGGCTGAAACGTAAGAACCGCCATCCCGGAGGATGAGCGTTGATCAACATCGCGATCCCTACCCCCAGCACCAGCTCCATCCCCACCGAGACCAGCGTGAAGTAGGCCGTCCGGCGGATGGTCATCCAGAAGTCGAGGTCGCGGAGAAAATCGCGGTAATTCTGCAGGAATACGAACCGCTTTTCGCCTGGCCGGGTCAACGAGACGTCGTGGGTGCTCAGGTATAAAGTCCGTCCCACAGGATATAGAATGACCGCCGCGATCACGAGCACGCTGGGCAGGATCATCAGCCAGCCCCAGAACGTATCGCGGCGCAACAGGCCGATGCCTCGTCTTCCCTTCTTTTTATCTTTCATGCAATGGCCTTTCCGCCCACGTCGACACCCGTCACCCTGTCAACCGCCCCACAACGACGATCCATGAGTGGGATCTCTAGCACTTGCCGATCCCACTCATGATCGGATGTCGCAAAGAACGGGCCTACTCCTGCATCCCCACGATGTCGGCCGCGGCCTCGTCCAACGCCTCCTGCGGCGCCTTGGCGCCGCTCAACGCCTCCTGAAGGGCCAGCTGGATCGTGGTTGAAGCTTCGGTGTAGTAGGGGACCTTCGGGCGAACGTAGGAGTACTGGAACTGCTCGCTGAACATGGGGACCAGGACCTCGTTGACCTCGCTCTGTTCGAGCAAGATCTCAACGTCGGGCTCCTCGTAAGCCGATTCCCAGACGGGCGGCAGGTGCGCCGAGTACTCCATCTGGATGGGCTTGCTGGTCAGGTACTCGAGGTAGGCCCAGGCCTCGTCCGCGTGCTCGGACTGGGCAGAGATGGCGAAGCCCATGGAACCGTCGATAGTGGCGCTCGTCAGCCCTTCCTCACGCGCCTGTTCAAAGACCGGCACCAAGGCCAAGCCGACGTCGCCGGTGATCTGGGACTCCTCCTCGTCGAACTGGGTTAACTCGTACATGTAGGGCCAGTTGAGGGCGAAAGCCGCCTTCCCCTGCGAGAAGACGCCGCGCACGTCTTCCTCCACCGCGGAGATCGAGGAAGGATTGGTAATCCCATTATCGAGGGTCTCCTTCATCCAGGTCAAGACCTCGACACCGCGCTCCTCGTTGAAGACCGGGGTATTGTTCGCGTCAAAGAACTGCGCGTTATTGCCGTACAGCAACGCGACGAAGTCACAGATCGCCGCCTCGGCCTGGGCCCAGGACCAGATCAGAGGATACTCCACAATCCCGTCCTCTTTCATGGTCATGGCCATCTCTTCCAGCTCTTCCCAGGTCGTGGGCGGATTCTCGTAGCCGGCCTCGGCCAGCAGCGCCTTGTTGTAGAAGAACATCTTCTGATCGATCATCCAGGGCATGCCGTAGATGTTACCGTCCACGGTGGTGATGTCCCAGGCGGCCTCGAAGAAGCCCTCTTTGACCGCCGTCGGCACGCGGTCCGTGATATCGAGCAGCCAACCGGCCTCGGCAAACTGCGCCACCCACGGATCATCCACCAAGAAGACGTCATAGGCCGGATTATCCCCCGCCATGGACGTCACCAATTTGTCGTAGATCTCATCGTAGGAGAGATAGGAAACCTCAATGTTGACGCCCGGATTCTCCTCCGTAAAACGACCGGCGATCTCACTCATCTCATCGGGCGTCAACCCCGCTTGCTGCATGGCCAACACTTTGATGGTCACCGGCTCCGGCGTCGCGGGCGCTGGCTCCTCCTGCGGACCGCATCCCACCAACAGCGTTGCCACCACTACAATCACAGACAGTTGATACAACCACCCTAAACGTTTCACGTTCTCCTCCTGCTTGGGGCTACTGCCCCTCAAAAATTAACCGTATAACCACACGTATCTGGACGCGCAATACTTTCATCGAACCCGAGACTATAAGCCAATCTGATATATCGCCTTTTCACCTCCTTATCTCTCCCGATATGGCTGATCCCTCCTTGAAAAGCACAGTCGAACGTCTCCGGGGCCGGGCCCTTTACGTGAGGGTCCAATTCACCTCACTGATCTCCTGCAGAACCATGGCAAAGGCGCCCTGCAGGATGGCGTCCTTCCCCAGTGAGGAAGCGACGATCCGCGGCACGCGCGGCACCACGCCGGCAATCAGTTCCTTAATGCCGTCCAGAAGCATGTCCGCCGAGCGCGTGACCCCCCCGCCGAGGATGATCATCTCCGGATCAAGGATACAGGCGACGTTGGCGATAGCCAAAGCGTAGTAACGCACAGTCTCCTCGACCACCTCCGTCGCCAACGGATCTCCAGCGCGCGCCGCGGTGAAGACGTGCGCTGCGGTCACGGCCTTCACATCACCATCGACCCTATCCAGAATATCTGTATCGGCACCCGCCTTGATACCTTCCTGGGCGCGTCGCGCGATACCCAATCCGCTGGCGGCGCTTTCCAGACATCCAAATTGATCGTAGTGCTTTCCCAGGCTATCCAGGCCGACCGCCATATATCCCAGTTCGCCGGAGGCTTGCGTGGCGCCTCGGTAGAGACGGCCGTTCAGAATAATCCCCGCACCGATCCCGGTACCGACGAAGATCACGACCAAATTCTGCGTGCTCCGCCCGACGCCGAACTTGTATTCCCCAAGCGCCGCCAGATTTACGTCGTTTTCCACAAAAACGGGCAGGTCCAGCTCCGCTTCCAACAGCTCTCTAAGGGGTAGATCACACCATCCAAAGGCGGGCGCCCAGACGACGATACCGGCATCTTTCAAGGTGATGGAGGGCACGCCAATGCCAACGCCCCATATCTTCTCCGGCTCGGGACAGAGCGCGCGCAGCTCCTGGATCAGCGCAGCCAAACGTTCCAGGCTCTCGTCGCCATTCCTTTCGCCCACCCCATGAAGGCGCGAGCGCTGCTTACGTCGTTCAATGACCGTCCCGTCCAGATAGGCCACCCCCCCCACCATGTTGGTGCCGCCCAGATCCACGCCGATGAGATAGCCCGCTTGCGCATTGAACTGCAGCGCTACAGGACGTCGCCCCCCCCGATCTGTACTGGGTCCCAGCTCATCGCTTTCAGAGACCAAGTTTAGCTCAATCAGCTCATCAACCAAACGGGATACCGTTGAGGGGCTGAGATCCAGTTTGGTTGCAATATCCGTGCGGTAAAGAACGGCGCCTTCACGAATTAACTGTAGAATAGCAGCAAGATTGTAAGATTTCACGTCTTCTGGCGCGTTGATACGTTGTGGCATGGCTTACCTCCTGGTGGAAAACGCCCAGATGTGTGCCGCCGCTGGACGAATCAGGTCACGAGCTCTGCCAGACAAAAGCTGCATATCCGCACGTGAGGATTGGAACACCTTTGCTGAGTTCACAAATCGATCCTTATTAAGTTAATTCTAGTTTGCAACTAACCAAGATTATACTCGAAAGAAGGCGGGATGTCAAGTCCTGTTAAGTTGGTAAGTACCCCCAGCTCACCGCTTGCCGACTCCCCCATCTCCGGGCACTTCATCACCCGGTCCCGACGATTTGTAGATAAGCGTCTTGCTATTGTCTCGTGTCTGGCGTATACTAATAAATAAGTTGAGCATCATAAATATCTTCACGCTGTTTTCAGAGGCATGTACACTAACTAACCGCCAAGCAATGAACGTAGTTTTAAGACACCTAAGTGATTTTAGCATCATCGCTGATCAACCGAAGGAGGCCAAGAATGCGCTACGAAGTCAAGACCGAGCTTTCCGTTGAAGGAGTCTTCGAAAAAGCCATCACCTATTTTGGAGAAGAAGGTATCGGACTCGAATTGGAGGAGCAAACCGCCTGCTGTGCTTACTTCTCGGGCGCCGGTGGACACGTCTCCATAACGGTCGATGCCGACGCTAACGGGGATCAAACCGCCGTCCACTTGGAGACACGCGAATGGGATTACGACGTCAAAAGATTCATGGAAGAGATCTAGCGCACCGGGATTTCGAAGCGAGTGGTCAGCGAAGACCCGCGCCAATGTCGCAGAACGTG
>CAZCPK010000022.1:0-17287 GCA_964500755.1 uncultured Anaerolineales bacterium | reverse complement strand
TTCTCTATGCTCTCTGTGATCTCTGCGGTAAACAGGCTTTTTTCACCAGAGTCAATCTTGCCTCATCTGAAAAAGTGTCTAAACTACTGAGACACAGAGAGCACCGCGGGTAATAGTAAAAAGGCGTTGAGAAAAATTCACGAAATAAGCGTCTTAGGTTAATTTTATGTACTAAGTAAGGCTGCCCTGAAAAAAGGGTCAGCCAAAGAAACATATAGTATCCCTTTCTCTACTGAAAAACCTTTTTCAGCAGAGTCAAGTAAGTCCGTAAAAGTTTCTTTACTCCAGACATATTCACCCTCCGCTCCCCGTCCCCGTCTCGGAGACGGCTAATCGCGAACGTCTCGGTTCTAAAGAGACCGCCCCCGAGACGAGGGCTCCGAGCAAATGTTAACATATTTTTTCTGACCTACTTAGCTACCTATCACTTTCGCGAGCATAGGAACAATTTTACGATGACGCGACTCCGCCCACGGGCTTCGTCGCGAACTACGAGCCCATCCATGAAATTGTGTAGAATATCGTGCTTTCGAGACATATACACCCGCTTCATCTCGTAACAGACAAACTTTTGCCTCAAGGTGATAGGTAGCTAATTTTATGTAAGTAACCTCTGGTTTTCTCTGGGCCCTTTGTGTCTGTGTGGTGAGATATTTAGTTATTTCAGTGGAGTCATTATTTCTCTCGTTAGAATTGACTCTGGTGAAAAAGGTGCTTCCCTGGAGATGGGGCATTTCCTGTGGTAGACGACGATGAGCCATGCGCCGTTCTCGGCAATCGCTCCCGAGGGCGCGCAGCCTACCCGGCGGGGTACGCGGGAAGAGAGCGTTGATTAAGTAATCCCCACTTTTCCAGAGAAAAGAATACTACACAGTGTGGCTGAGTGCAACCTGACTATAATACATGAACCGCTGTAATGACAACTCGCTTCAGTTAATATAACATTATAATCAGATTCGGGTTATTTGCCATCGACGCTCATACATGACGTTACTATTCCCTAAAATTTCTGACTAACTATCTATCACTTTTGTGAACATAGGAACAATTCTGCGTAAAGCCCTCCATAATTCGAGCAAAGGTTCGCGGGTAGCCACGGAGTTCTCGGACGGAGTGGCGTTATAACGCGACTTTGTCGCGACTCTGTCCCCAGGGCAGCGTCGCTACCTACGAGCCTCTACCTCAGATTGTGTAAGACATGATGTTTTCGAGAAGTATGCACTAGTTTTATATCGTAACAAACAAGCCTTTACCTCACAGCGATAGGCAGCTAGGATTTCTGACAAAATTCGTGGGTTTCTCTGGAGGTCAAATATCCGGAGTACTCGTGAACGGGAGCGGGGAGTTGATTTCTTATCAACCCGTTTTATACTTAATCTCGGCTCTACTGAAAAAGGCTTTTCAGTAGAGACACCGGTGCTTGAGCATACCATCCAAGCACGAAAATCTAAATCAATGAATTAAGCGTATTGAACGGATTTTCATTTATCCTAATCTGTTTAATCCGTTCAATCCGTTGACATTTTCGAAGGAGCAAACGGGACTCTAGGCGGTGATTGAATTTCGCCCAATCACGACATTGCAAGGGGCGGAGCCTGGTTGCCTACGGAACCCATATTTTTCTTTGGCGGCATACTTTTCAGGGCAGCTCATCCTCTTGATAGGCAGAGCAGGAAAACGTTGGTTGAATTTCATATGTTCGGATCAGTGGTGGTGTATACTGAGTAGCGCGTTTTCATAGCGTAACAAATGCGACAGGAGGGAGGGACCTCCATGAGTGATAATCCGGAAAGAAACGAGAACGATACGGACGAATTTGAGAGCCTCTATCAATCCTTTCATCGAGTCCGAAAACCTAAACCCTCTCCGAAAGAGGTTGCTCCGGCGTCCGGGTCACAGGAACCGCAGTTGGAAGAGGCGTTGCAGGCCACGAAGCGACGTCGAGACGCGGCACAACGTCAACGAGAAGCTCAGCAGGAGTTGGGACGTTTGCAGGAACCCCTCGACATTGAAAGTGCGCGCTCGGAGTTCCTGCGTCCGGAAGAGCCACCGGTACAGGAAGAAAAGGAGAGAGGCCCTTCCCTTAGGGAGCGTCTGGGACTCAGAAAAACGCACATGCGGATACTGGGTGCGTTAAGCGTTGCCATTCTACTGGTCTACGTCGCTCTGGCTATCCTACTATTAAATCGACCATCTTCTAACGCAGCCGTCTCCCCCGGTGATGTGGTTGGGGAGACGGCCGTGCAGCCGTCCACTGAGGACGCTTTGCCCACGTTACGCCCGACGCAAACGCCGGTCCCCGAGGCGACGGCGACCGCAATGCCCTCCCCTACGGCCCCGTCGAACTCTCAGGTTTCCACGCGCCTGGATCTGAAGGTCATGCGAAACCCGGACAATGTCGAGCTGCGTATCGAGCGGGGTTTTGAGTATATCCATCTCAGCGCTTACCAGGCGGCTGTGGAGGAATTTCGTTATGCTCTGGAACTGACGCCGGAAAACCCGCGTGCCTATCTAGGTCTGGGACAAGCCCACTTTTATCGTCTTCACTGGCAAGAGGCCGAGGAGGCTCTCGGCACGGCCGTCGCCTTTGAAGAGGATTGGGAAGCCCCCCATTTCTGGCTGGGAAAGCTATTCTATCTCCAAGGGCGTTACCAGGAGTCGGCCCAAGAGTTCGACTGGGCAGCTGAGATCAACCCGAATAACCCAGTGAACGAGGCCTGGCTGGGACGTGCTGCAGCGGAGATGGGAGACGTTGAAGAAGCGGTAGGCGCCGCCGAGCGGGCGTTAGCGTTGGATGAGAAGCTGGCTATCGCGCACGTGGCGCGCGCAGAAGCATACGTCCTGCAAGAGGAGTACGCAGCGGCCCACGGCGACTTACTCCACGCCCAGAATATCGATCCGCACAACTTCGAGGTGCTCAACGCTCTGGCCCGTTTCTATACGACGCATATGCCAGAACGCCTGGCTGAAGCCGAACGATTGGCGCAGCAAGCCCAGCGGTGGGCCGAGTGGGAAATTGAGGAAGCGCGCGCTCTACACACGTTGGCAAAAGTACGCATCGCTCAGGAGCGCACGGAGGAAGCCAAGGAACTGTTGGCTCAGGCCTCCAACATCGCTTCGGTAAATGGGCAGATGTGGTTGCCGGGTATTGCCGAGGACTTCGATCAACTACTTCAACCTTGACACATTTTCATATCTGAGTTACACTAGATAACGGTTTGTCTGAGTGAGTTTTGATTTTCGGCATCAAAACGAAAAGACTTTGTGAAGTCAGACGTTTTTTGTGATGCCAGAAAGCTAACTTACTCTCATGTATCAATATCAGTAAAAGGATGAAGAAACACTATGAGTGAACGAGAAACTGGGACAGTCAAATGGTTTAACGCAGCGAAGGGATACGGCTTCATTTCCCGTGAGGAAGGCGAAGACGTGTTCGTCCACTATTCCGCCATTAAGGCGGAGGGATTTCGCTCGCTGGACGAAGGTCAGCGGGTTGAATTCGCAATTGAGGAAACGCCCAAAGGTTTGCAAGCAGCCGACGTGACTATAGTTGGGGGCGGCAGCACGAGCTCCGAGCCTGAGTCGACGACGAGCTTCTGGTAAACCGGTGAGCCAATCCAGAGCCGTTCCCTAGGGAGCGGCTCTTTTTTTGTCATATGTAGCCTGGTAGCCGAGCATAATTGACCCAAAGCTCGCGCTACCACCGGTGTGCCTTTTGATTCTTGGATTCAACCTGTCGTACACTTGGCAGTTCCAAGTTTTGAGGCATAATAGACGGTACTTCTCTCATCAGAAAGGACGCTATGAGCCTATGAGCTGGTTGAACGATCCCGAATTACGAGCCGCCGTCATGGCAGAGGCTGAGCGCCTCGGTACGCAGTGGTATGGTATTGTTACCGAGTTCTGTGCCGAGCCACTGGGCAATCCTACCCAGACCCGCCTGAACTCTCTCGCTCACAATGTTCTAGAGCACTATCTCGCCGAGACGGAGGACGCACAGGCGAGCCGTCGCTTTGGTCAAACCCTCTATGAGATTATTGGCGTCCCCAACGATATCGTGGTCGATTTGCACGTCGCGTTGGCCGAGCGGATCTGTGCTGCTTTACCCGCCAAGCTGTGTGCCCGCGCCCAACCACGCCTTATCAGACTGGCTGGAGAAGTGGAAGCGGGCTATTTCACAGCGTACCAGGCGACCCAGCAAGCCTTCAACATCCGAGAGCTGCGAAGAGTACGCCACGATCTCAAAACCCCGATCAACGCGGTCACCGGATTTTCCAAGGTCATGCTCAAGGGCATTGATGGCCCCATTACGGAGCTTCAACGCGAGGATTTGAATACCATCTTCGAGTCCGGACGTCAATTGCTAAATATGATCGATGATCTGACCGCTACGCTGATTCGCGACGACGATAAAATCGCGTTGACGACGGACTCTGTCGATGCAGCGGCGTTGGTCGGAGATGTCGTGGCGACTGCCCAGCCTCTGGTTGCCACGCGCTCCTGTGATCTCAGCTTGCACGTCTCTGGCGAACTGGGGACCCTGAAGGCTCCGTTGACGTATATCCGTTGGATTTTCCTCAGCCCCCTGCTGGTTCTGGCCCGGGTTGCACAGCCTGGGGCCGTGGAGTTGAGGGTGACGCGCGTCCAGGAGGGAGGACAAAAGTGGCTGGATGTTGAGTCGTCCGCGACCGCCCTTGAAGACGACGCCCTTCAGACGGTGAAGAAGGCAGCGTCCTTGGTTCCTACTCAACGGTACTGCCGCAAGCTGGGGGGATTGTTCGAAGTCGAGGCGAATGAGTCCGGGGAGGTACGTGTTAAGATCCGTTTGCCTGCGGTCGTACCTGCGGACGTAGCTCTCTGAACGTCGCCGTTGTCGAGGCATTCATCTTCCCGATCTGAAGACGTATGTAGGCGTTTATCAATGTGTCGGCTATTATTTCTTCACTTTCTCAATGGAGGGAGATATGCAAATCGTCAGTGATCGTGGGATGGATTTGACGCCTGAGCAACTGGAAGGGCTGGATAATATTCACCTGGCGCCGCTTGTCATCATCCTTGATGGGAAGACGTACGTGAGCGGCGTCGATATTGACCCGCAGGGGTTCTATGAGCTACTGGAGGATGCCGACGGCTTGCCTACTACGTCGTTGCCTTCCCCTGGGGATTTTGCGGAGCTCTACCGCGAGATAGCCCAGGAGGACCCTGATATTCTCTCGGTGCACATCTCTTCGGGACTGAGCAGCACCATCAACGCCGCTCGCGAGGGGGCCAAACTGGTGTCAGAGGCGGATATTCATTTCTTTGACACGCTTACGCTCTCGGGAGCCGAGGGCTGGCACGTAGAAGCGGCGGCCCGGGCGGCAAAAGCCGGTTGGCCGTTGGAGCGGATTATGCCGCTCCTGCATCAAGTCCGGGACGCCACGGAGACTCTCTACACGCTACCCGATCTGACCTATTTGATTCACGGTGGACGGATCAGTCACATCAAGGGACTGCTGGCGTCCATTCTCAACATCAAGCCTCTGATCAGTGTAAGTAAAGAGGACGGGCGCTATTATCAGCGCGGACAGCAACGCACGATGGCCCGCGCGATGCGCAAGATCGTGGACGTGATGGCGGATGACCACAGGGAGGGCGCGGCTTTGCGGGTCCAGGTCTTACACGCCAACAATCCCGACGGTGCGGAGAAGTTGCACGCGCTGATCGAGGAGCGTTTTGACTGTGATTGGCTATCTACAGGACCCATTGCGCCGGTGTTGGGCGCCCATACGGGACCCGGGTTGGTGGGGGTTGTCTACGCCGATCTCGATGCCTATCCCGCGCTGCCGTAACTAGCCGGCGGATTCCGCCGACAGATATTCTGCCGATACTTCCATGATCACGTCAAAGCGGAAGTTGTGCACCAACGCTCGCAGCGCGTGCACGATCTCGGGGTGATCGTCTTGGAAGGACGCGGTCAGGGCCTTGATGCGCTCCGCGTCGGCCTGCATAGCGGCTTCGTGTAGCGCCTTTCGTTGCTCCAATTTCAAGACCGAGAGGTGGGTCGCCGAGAGCTGGTCGGTGGGAATGACATCGGCTCCATCGGTCCCGTCCAGTTCTTTCTCATAGATGAACTTGACCCCCAGGTGCTTGTGGAAGACCTCGAAGAGCTCTTCCTGTCGGAAGGGCTTGCGCACGAAGTCGTCGCATCCGCCGGAGAGAATGACGGCGCGATCCTCGTCGAAGGCGCTGGCGGTCAAGGCCACAATCACCGTCGCTTGCCCCTTGGTTGTGTCCTTGATGCGTCGCGTCGCCTCGTACCCGTCCATGACGGGCATGCGCATGTCCATGAGAATAAGGTGCGGATACCAGGATTTCCACATCTCGATGGCCTCTTGACCGTTGGTGACGCCGCGAATCTCAAACCCCAATGGCTCCAGCAATTTGATCAGGAGTTCACGGTTGGCGTCGCGATCCTCCGCCACCAGGATGCGATAGGTGGGCTGGTCCGGTGCCAGGCCGATGACCTGGCGCTGAGCGCGCTCCTCCTCCACGTCCTCCGCGGACGCCGGCTTGACTCGCACGTCAAAGCGGAAGAGGCTGCCGTGTCCCGGCTCGCTCGCGACGTTGATCTTGCCGTCCATCAGGTGGATGAACTGCTGGCTGATAGCCAGTCCCAGTCCCGTTCCCTCTTCCGATTGCTTGCCACTGGCGGTCTGTACAAAAGGATCGAAGAGAGAGTCCAGCTCCTCTTGGGGAATGCCCACGCCGGTATCCTCGACCTCAAACAGCAGCCGCTCGTCCGAGTAGCCCACCCGGACCGTCACGCCGCCCTCGGCGGTGAATTTGATCGCATTACTTACCAGGTTCATCAACACCTGGCGCAGCTTACTCTCGTCGGTCGTGACGTACTGCGGGACATCTGGGGCGCGATCAAAGATGAGTTGCAGGTCCTTTTTGGCGGCTCGCAAGCGAAACATATCTTCGGTCGCTTCTAATAGACGGTGGAGATCAAATCCCTGTTCGTAGAGGGCCGTCCGTCCGGCCTCGATCTTCGACATCTGCAACACGTCGTTGATCAACGTCAATAGATGCTCTCCGCTGCGGCGAATCGTCTGCAGGTTCTCCCGCTGCTCGGGCGTCGTATTAGGATCTCGGTCCATGATGGTGGAAAAACCGAGAATTGCGTTGAGGGGCGTGCGCAGCTCGTGACTCATGTTGGCCAGGAAGACGCTCTTGGCGCGATTGGCGGCCTCCGCTTCTTCCTTGGCCTGCCGCAAGGCTTCCTCTGTCTTGACGCGCTCGGTGATGTCGTGGAGGAGCAGCAGGCGTCCGGATAAGATATGGCGATGATTGAAGAGGGGCGAGATGTGCATTTCATAGAAGCGTCCTTGAGCTTTATGGCTTAACGTCTTCTCCCACGGTTCAGTCGCCTCCGAGAGTTGTGCGATCAGTTTTTCGTCTCTGTTCAGCACTTCTAACGCATCGCTCCCCATAACGTCTTCGGAGCGGTGCCCCGTCATCTCCTCGGCCGCTGGATTCATGTTGATCACCCGGTGCTGCGCGTCGAGGATGATGACTCCATCGCTCATGCTGGC
Source organism: uncultured Anaerolineales bacterium (assembly GCA_964500755.1). Classification (GTDB taxonomy): domain Bacteria; phylum Chloroflexota; class Anaerolineae; order B4-G1; family SLSP01; genus G713. Next base: position 9,710 of record CAZCPK010000022.1, on the reverse strand, counting down.
GATGACCGTATCCAGCGCCACCGGCATAATGTCGAAGACCTGGTGGGTGATAATCCCCCGCGCGTTGAAAACGCTGGCAACGGCAAAAGCCAGGGGCACCAACGTGATGCTGGACAAGGGGGTAAGCCCTACCAACTCCAACAGCGCAATGGTCCAGGGTAGCAGAGAGCCCAGGATGAGCGTGATGAAATGGCCCTGATACATGGGCGACCGGATCATTGCCAGCCCCATCAAGAAGGCGCCCACCAGCAGCAGCCCCGTGGAGTACAAGCCGTTGGTCCAGTTCATCACCGCATCGGTTGAAACGGGCAGATATCCGCCCAATAACGAGACGATGATGCCTTGAATTAGCTTCAGCAGGGGGATTATTGCCAGGAGCATCCACACCTCGGCGGGCAGCCAACGGTCCTGGCCCGTGTATTTGAGCGTGAAAGCTAGCCAGGCGACCGGCATGATGATGACGCCCAGGTGGCTGATCTGCATCCACAAGCTTTGCGCTCTCTGCGTCGCGCTGACGGTGGAAAGCAACATGCCCGTGCTCCAGATGATCGCTGCAATCATAAATATCGTGAAAGACTTGGCTGCAGGCACGCTACGGCGACGCCACGCATAATACGCGATGCCCGCGCTGAGAATGATGCCGATCAGTAGCGGGATGACGGTAAGGATCAGATGCGGGATCAAGTAGAAGAATGCTTGCCAATCCATAGTCGCTCCTAAGGGGTGGGCAGGGTGAAACTGAACGTACTGCCTTCACCGACAGTGCTTTCCACGCCCACCTTTCCACCCAATTTCTCCGCGATGCGTTGAACGATAGAGAGTCCCAGACCGTGTCCCTCCGTGCGCACTTGACCAAGGCGCTCAAAGGGCGTGAAGAGGCGCATCTGCTGGTCGTCTGCTATCCCAGGTCCATTATCGCGCACCCAGAACCGTACCTGGCTGTTATCACTGTGCGTCCCCCCCAGTTCAATGACCGGCGGCTGCCCGCCGTATTTGAGGGCGTTGCTGAGGTAGTTGACCCAGATCTCTTCGACCCAGGGGCCGTGACCAAAGGCCTTGGGCCAGTGCTCCGGAATTTTCAGCTCCGCTTGATGCTCTTTGATCATGTCGGCGAGCCGGTCACAGGCCTCGTCCACGATGTCGCTCATATCCAGGACGTCCATCTTGACCTCGCTCATCTTTCGAACGCTGGAGAGCAGCAACAGCTCCTCGACGATGTTGGCCATCCTTCGACCGCTGCGGGAGATGCCCTGGAGATTGGTGCGCAGCTGTTCCGGGCTCATCTGGGCGTGGCGCGATTCTAACAGGCCGCTGAACCCGATCAGGGCAGTGAGGGGATTCTTGAGGTCGTGGGCGACGGTGTGGGCGAAGGCGTCCAACTCCGCGATCAGTTTGTCCCGGGCCTTGATCTCCTGCTCCAGCTCCTTTTGCAGGTTGCGCAGCGCCAAGTGCGTCTTGACGCGGGCCAGGACCTCTTCAATTTGGAAGGGCTTGGTGACGTAGTCCAGCCCGCCGACGGTGAACGCTTTGACCTTCCCTTGCGTCTCATCGAGGGCGCTGATGAAGATCACCGGGATGTCCTCTGTGCTCTCGTCAGCCTTGAGCTCCCGACACACCTCGTAGCCGCTCATGCCGGGCATGTTGATATCGAGCAAGACGAGGTCTGGCGGGGCGGCGCCGATGGCCGTGAGCGCCATCGGCCCATTGATGACGGAGCGTACTTTGTATCCCTGCTCGGCGAGCATGTTGGAGAGCAGACGTAGATTCGCTGGCTTGTCGTCCACTACGAGGATGTTGCCCTTACTGCCCTTATCTTCTGACATATCGCCCCCTGTGCTTTGGAGTTGAACTGCGTGTTTCGATGTTAGATTTCCCGGCTTGCTTTACGCCACCTATTACTACGTAGCGCTTTCTAAAAAGTTGTAGGCCCTGGTTGGATGGGACGTTTCAAGGATTATCCTCCATTTTGCTAGATTGACAAGCTTATGGTTGGAATTTGGCTTGTGTTTGCTCCTCCTCCAGCTCCACGCTATAATGAGCGTAGATCTTAGGATAGGTACCATGGTAGATGAGATAAAAAAAGCGAAAGTTCTCTGTATCGATGACACCCCCTCGGTACGCCGGCTGGTTCGGCGGTTGCTGGAGGGGGCGTACACGGTGCTGGAAGCCGAGGATGGCTTGCAGGGTATCGACGTATCCCTCGCTCAGCGTCCTGACCTGATTCTGGTGGATTTGCACATGCCGTACCTCACCGGGTATGAGGTCGCGACGCGCCTGAAGTCGCTTCATTCGCAGGTGCCGGTGGTGGCGCTGACGGCAGACGTCACGGAGCACGTCCGCGAACGCGCGCTGGCCTCCGGCTGCGACGGCTATCTCTCCAAGCCCATCGATCCGGAGGATTTCCCCAATAAGATCGCCGCCTTTCTGGCCGGGGAGCGGGAGCGGTTGGAGGACAAGCGTTTTGTCGAGGCGTATCCGGAGACGCTGGTCGCCCGGCTGGAGGAAAAAGTTCGCGCGCTGACCGAGACGCTGGCGGAGAATACCCGTCTCAACCGCCAGAATCGGTTGTTACTGGAGCGTGCCCGGCGTCGCGCGCGACGCCTCGAAGCCGGCGCCCGGGTCAGCCGGAACATCACTTCCATTCTGGATCTGGATCTGCTGCTCAACACCACCGTGGATCTGATTTGCGAGGAGTTCGATCTGCCGCACGCTGCTATCTACCTGCTCAGCGACGATGAGGCCTGGGCCGAGCTCCAGGCCGGTCGTTTGAAGGCTAGCTCGCCGGAACGGATACGAGCTGGCGAGCCGTCGCTGGTGGGGGAAGCGATCTGGCTTGGTGTGGCCCGAAAGTCCGGCGAGGGCGCTCCACCCGAAGTGGCGCTCCCTTTGACGGTGGGCGGTGAGGTGCGCGGCGCGCTGAGCGTCCAAGGGGCAGAGAACGCCCCCCTTACCGAAGAGGACGTCACCGCGCTGCAGGCCATGGCCGATCAGTTGGCTGTCGCCATCAACAACGCGCGGCTCCTTACCGATCTGGAGACGGTCCACGAGCAGCTGGTGCGCACCAAGACCTTCGAGGCCATCGCCACGGCGACCGGCGAGGCCATCCATTGGGTGGGCAACAAGGCCGCGCCCATCCCTGCCAGCGTGGGCCGCGTGCGTGAGGACGTCGCTCGCTACCTGTTAATAGCGCAGGCTGTGCGCCGGGGTGACGGGCGCCATGGCCCCTTGCTTGCGGCGGCGATCGAGCAACTGGAGGCGCGAGGCGTGGACGTGGCGGTGTTACGCGCGGAGCTGGACGCCATCGACCCCGATCGTCTGCAGCGCTTGCTCTCGGTCGAATCTATTTTTGAGGATCTGGCGATCGTGGAGCAGAGTGCCCAGGCGATTCTTAACATCAAGGAGGATCTCATCGGACCCGCACGGCAGCAACGGGTACGCACCTTCGCTCTCGCCGATCTGTTGCGCGAGACTGTGGCGGAAATGGACCTTGAGGGTGTGGCGGTCACCTTTGAGCTGGCCTCGGGGCTGCCGCCCCTCCGCGCCGATCGGCTGCAACTGCAGCGTGTCTTCATCAACCTGATCAAGAACGCCGTCGAGGCCATGACGGCGATTTGTGAGCCGCACCTGCGGCTCACCACCCGTCCCGCCGAGCAGCGGGGGGGTGTCGTCGCGGAGGTGACCGACAACGGCGTCGGTATCTCCAAAGAGGATCTCGATAAAATCTGGCTGGCGTTTTATACCACCAAGGGTGACCGGGGAGGCACTGGCCTGGGGTTGCCGGCCTGCGCGCAGATCGTGGGGGAACTGGGCGGGAGGATCACCGTCCAAAGTGAAGTCGGCGTCGGCACGACGTTCAGTATCTGGCTGCCCGGCGCCAACACGTTACGCTCTACTCGTTAACAACCTAGCTCAGGAGGTCAATGGATGGACGAACGAAGTAAGATTCTGTTGGTCGATGACGAACGTCTGGTGCGCCGGAGTGTAGAGAAGACGTTGTTGCGTGCCGGCTACGACGTGGAGACCGCAGGGGATGTCCGCGCGGCGCTGGAGACATTTGAAGCGGGCCAGGGATCAATCCCTTTCGACCTGGCGGTTTTGGATATCCGTATGCCCAACCTGGAGGGAAGGGACGACGCTAATGCGGGGCTTACCCTGCTCGAAGAGTTGTTGGCGCGTGACGCTGACCTGCCGGTTCTGATGCTGACGGCCTTTGATGAGGTGGGCCGGGCCAAGGAAGCCGTCCAGTGTGGCGCGCGAGCGTACTTTGTCAAAGGGCGCGAGGCCGAGCTGCTGGAGTTGATCGAGGAGACGCTGGAGGAAAATGAGGTGACGCGTGAATAAGAAAGAGGTAGTCCTATCTCAACGCCGCGCGCAGCTGTTGCAGGCCGCGGCGCAGGTGGCGCATAACGTGACGGCTATTCTGGAGCCGGACAAATTGCTCTCGGAGACGGTAGAGACGATCTGTGACGCCTTTGGCTTCTACTATGCCGGCGTCTTTCTGCTCGACGAGACGGGCGAGTGGCTTGAGCTCCGTGCCGGGTACGGTGAAGCCGGGGCCATCATGTTGGACGAAGGTCATCGGCTCAAGATGAACGGGTCGTCGATGATCGGGCAGGCCGCGGCTCAGCAGGAGGCGCGCATCGCGCTGGACGTGGGAGAGGCGGCGGTTTACTTCGACAACCCTCACCTGCCGGATACCCGCTCAGAGGTGGCGCTTCCCCTGACCATCGCCGGGGAGCTGCTGGGGGCGCTTACGGTCCAGAGCACGGAAGAGCGTGCCTTCAGCGAGGACGACATCACGACGCTTCAGTCCCTGGCCGACCAATTGGCCGTGGCGTTGCACAACGCGCAACTGCACCGCGAGAACCGCGCCCTACTGCGCGAGGCCAATCGCCGGGCGCAGTTGCTGGCGGCGGCCGCCGAGGTCGGGCGCGAGGTGACCTCCATACTCGACCTCGATGATCTTTTATCCAAGACGGTCGACATTATCTGCGACGCCTACGGCTTCTACTACGCGGGCGTCTTTCTGGTAAAGGATGACTGGGCCGTCTTGCACGCCGGGCGCGGAGAGGCCGGCGCGGCGATGTTGGCCGAGGATCACCGCCTGGAGATCGGCGGTCAGTCGATGATCGGCGCTTGCATCGCGCAGCAGCAGGCGCTGATCGCCCTGGACGTGGGCGAGGAAGCGGTTCACTTCAAGAATCCCCACCTGCCCCACACCCGCTCGGAGATGGCGTTGCCGCTGGTGACAGGGGAGGAGGCTATCGGTGCGCTGACCGTCCAGAGTCGCGAGGAGGCGGCCTTCAGCGACGAGGACATCAGCAGCCTGCAGGCCATGGCCGACCAGCTGGCTGTCGCGTTGGACAACGCGCGGCTGCTGCGGGACTTGGAGAAAGCGCACCGGGAGCTGGTGCGCGCCAAGACCTTTGAAGCGCTGGCGACGGCGACCACCGAGGCCATTCACTGGATCGGGAACAAGGCGCTGCCCATCACCAGCGCCGTCGACCGTTTGCGGGACGATCTCGTCGTCTTTGCCGACGCCGACCCCGACCGCATCGTCTCCATGCGCGAGGACCTCGACATCGTCACCGAGAGCGCCCGGCTCATCCTCGAGGTCAAAGAGCACCTCATTGGTCCGGCCCGGGAGGCCGCTCCGCACCCGGTAATGGCGGAGGACGTCCTCCACGACGCCGTTATCACCCAGGAGATTCCACCAGCTCAGGTCACCTTCGCCATCGCGCCCGAGCTACCCACCGTCTACGCCGACCCCACGCAGCTGCACCGCGCCTTCTCCTACGTCCTGAGGAACGCTGTCGAGGCCACGCTCGAGGTGGATGCTCCGCAGATTTGGGTGACGGTGGCGTCCGCCGAAGAAGAGAGGTGCCTCAGCGTACGGATAGCCGACAACGGACCCGGCATCCCCGAGGCGGACCTCGATAAGATCTGGGCCTCCTTTTACACTACCAAGGGCGCCAAACACGCCGGCCTGGGACTCTCCGCAGCACGGCGTATCATCCGACAATTCGAGGGAGAGCTGATAGCCGCGAATCGTCCTGCGGGCGGCGCGGTCTTCGAGTTTCTGTTGCCCTATCATGAGGGAGAAGTATTCGAGGGCGATCTGCCGGCGGGAGAGCAGATTTTGCTTATCGACGACGCCGACGTCTGGCAGGCGCGTATGACTGACGTCCTGGAGCGGGCGGGCAACCACGTTACCCGACTGCTCAACGTACCGGACGATCTCTCACCCTTCGACGTTATTCTCGTGGACGACGTTCTGGACGGCGCCAAAAGTGTACAGATATTGAAGGAGATCCGGACCGCCGGCGCTGCGGAGCGCACGTCGGTCGTCGCCTCCCGGCTGACCGCCGAGCGGGTCACGGCGCTCCTGCGGTTTGGCGTTCACGACGTGCGGGTCAAGCCGTACACCGTCGCCGGGCTCGCCGATCTCTTATCCTGACGTTACGGCGTCAGAGTGTAGCCAGGTGCAATGCCCCCTCGAATGCTTGAAGGGACATGCCGGCGCCTGCTGGGGTGTCTTTTGCTCTTGATTAACCAGTCAAGCGTAGGTGCGTTGCGCCTTGGGTCGTGATCCTCAACTTCTTATCTATGCTGGACGGCGTTGTGTGACGTATTGGCGGTGATACAGCAAAGCCTCCGGGGGATAGGGCACCGCCCCCGGAGGCTTTCTTGACTACGGTGCATCAACCGTAGTTCCCAATCCGATCTAGCCGACCTCCGGCACCTCCTGGAGGGCCTGCTTGACTCTCTCCTCGGGATAGGCGTAGTTTTCCAGCTCGCCCGCCAGGTAGGCCTTGTAGGAGCTCAGGTCCAGGAAGCCGTGTCCGCTGAAGTTGAAGAGGATCACGCGCTCCTCGCCTTTCTCCTTGGCGTCCAGCGCCTCCTCGATGGCGGCCATTACCGCGTGGGAGGTCTCCGGCGCCGGGATAATGCCCTCGGCCTGGATAAACTGACGCGCTGCGTCGAAGCAATCAAGCTGGTGGTAGGCACGGGCCTCGATCAGGTCCAACTCCTCGACCAGGGAGACCAGCGGCGCCATGCCATGATAGCGCAGCCCGCCAGCGTGGATCGCGGGCGGGATGAAGCTGTGGCCCAGCGTGTGCATCTTCATCATGGGCGTCAGTTTCGCCGTGTCACCGTAGTCGTAGATGTAGGCTCCTTTGGTGATCTTTGGGCAAGCCTCCGGCTCCGCCGCCACAAAGCGGGTTTTCGTACCGTCCCGGAGCTTCTCTCCCAGGAAGGGGAAGGCGATGCCGCCGAAGTTGCTGCCGCCGCCCACGCAGCCGATCACGACGTCGGGGTAGAGCCCCTGGTCGCGCATCTGATCCAGGGCTTCCGCACCGATCACCGACTGGTGGATGAGCACGTGGTTCAGCACGCTGCCCAGGCTGTACTTGGTCTTGGGATCCTCCAGGGCCAGCTCCACGGCCTCGCTGATAGCGATGCCCAGACTGCCCGGCGAGTCGGGGTCTTGTTCCAGGATCGCGCGACCGGCTTGGGTCTCCGTGCTGGGACTGGGCACGCACTCCGCGCCGAAGGATTGCATCATCACGCGCCGTCCCGGTTTGAGATCGTAGCTGGCCTTGACCATGTAGACCTTGACCGGGATGTCGAGGAAAGCGCCGGCCATGGAGAGCGCGCTGCCCCACTGCCCGGCGCCGGTCTCCGTGGTCAGCCGCTCGACGCCCTCTTCCTTATTATAATACGCCTGCGCCACCGCCGTGTTCGGCTTGTGGCTCCCTACCGGGCTGATCCCCTCGTACTTGTAGAAGATCTTGGCCGGCGTCTCCAACGCCTTCTCCAGGCGTCGTGCGCGGCGCAGCGGAGTCGGTCGCCAGAGCGCGTAGATTTCCCGGATCTCCTCGGGAATCTCGATGTAGCGCTCGGCGCTGGCTTCCTGCGCGATGCATTTCATCGGGAAGAGGGGGAGCATATCGTCCGGGGACATGGGCTCGTGTGTCACTGGATGCAGCGGTGGAGCCGGAGGCTCCGGAAGATCCACCATGATATTGTACCAATGTGTGGGCAGGTATTTCTCTTCTGACATTATCGTCCTCCTTGCTGATGAAAATTAACAGTGCCCGGAAAGGGCGCCAATCATTCGAGCGCGAGCGCACTCGCGCTCGATCATGCACTAGTCACGCAGGCGGAACGGGCGTTCTTCGACCAACGCTCGTCGCAGCTGCGGTCCGGTCAGTCCCATCGCCGCGTAGACGCGGTCCATCGTCAGGCGTGCCTCTTCCCGCATGCAGCGGGTGCCTGCCATCAGGATCTCCTCGACCTTCCCCGGCTGGGAAGCGTACTCGGCGCGGCGCTCGCGGATGGGATCGAGGAAGTTGTTGAGGGCGCGGGCCAGCTTACGCTTCACCTCGACGTCGCCCACGTTTCCCGTGCGGTAGCGGTCCTTGAGATCGTTGACCTCCTCGATATTGGGATTGAAGGCGTCGTGGTAGATGAAGACCGGGTTCCCCTCGACGCGCCCGGGGATGTCGGCGCGCACGCGGTTAGGATCGGTGTACATGCGCATCACCTTCTTCTCCACCGTCTTGGCGTCGTCGGAGAGGAAGATGGCGTTGCCCAGCGACTTGCTCATCTTGGCCTGACCATCGATGCCGATCAGCGTTGGAACGTCGCCCACCATCACGTCGGGGATGGGGAAGACGTCCTCTCCGTAGAGGTGATTGAAGCGGCGTGCCATCTCGCGGGTGATCTCGACGTGTGCTTCGTTATCTTTGCCCACCGGCACCAAGTGGGCGCGCGGCAACAGAATGTCAGCGGCCTGCAATACGGGATAGCCGATCAGACCAAAGGGCACGCTTTCCTCGTCCAACTGAGCGGCGCGGGCCATGTCCTTGATGCTGGGCAGCCGAGCCAGGCGCGGCAGCGTTACCATCATCTCCAGGATAAGATTCAGCTCAAACGTCTCCGGGAGCGCCGACTGCAGGAAGATGGTGCTCTTCTTCGGGTCGATGCCTACGGAGAGATAGTCGAGCACGATGTCGTAGATATTGTCTCCCAGCGCCTCGACGTGTTCCTTCTCAGGCTTCGTCGTCAGCGTGTGTAGATCCGCGATGATGAAGAAGCACTCATAGGTGTCTTGCAGTGCCACGCGATTCTTCATGCTGCCCACGTAATGCCCCAGGTGCAATTTACCCGTGGGGCGATCTCCTGTAAGGATGCGCTTCTTTTTATTGCTCATACGTGCCTCCTTGGTGCTGGATACTTGATGCTGGATACTTGATGCTGGATACTTGATGCTGGATACTTGATGCTGGATGCCGGTTCTGGCAACAAAAAAACGCCCGCCCCAAAAGGGACGAGCGCGATTTACACCCGTGGTGCCACCCTGGTTAGATCAGTGACGACGTGCGTGCCATTGATCTCACTCTGTCAGACACGGCTCATGATGCTGAACGATGCCCTACGCCCTGATAACGGTGGCGTCTCCGATCCCACCTACTTAACCTTGCGTTCGGCGGACGGCTCCCGGACCCATTCTGCGTCTGCGCTGGTACCGACTTCCCACCTGTCGCCGGCTCTCTTGAACCCCGCTTTGACTCATACTACTTCCGTTCACAGCCTTTAACCACCCCATTAAAGCACGAGGCGGTGAAAATGTCAAGCAGCTCTGGGTGCTGGGGTATAAGACAAATTATTGGGGAAATGTAGCCCCGATTTCTAAATCGCGCACT
>CAZCPK010000021.1:0-17320 GCA_964500755.1 uncultured Anaerolineales bacterium | reverse complement strand
GCGCGGGCGACCCGCACCCGTAGACAAAGCTCCCGACTTTATTGAGATGCAAGGCGCTTCGACCAACGCACGAGTAGAACGGCGCTGAAGTGTCTACTACAAGCCCTAAAGTTAGGTCATACTTGGCTCCGGTGAAGCAGGTTTGCACCGGAGCCGATGCTTTTTGATCGCTTTTTGATCGATCCTCCCACAACCCCTGTTCTCCACGTGTTTCACGTGTTTGGTGAAATATCTTTTTCTCCAGAACCCCTCTTATAAATTCTAATCTTTTCTAAGAAGCCTATAAAGCAGGGACGCCCACGCGCGTGGCACAATGAAGGTGGTTAATCTGTGATGCCCTGAGTGATTTTGCGAACCCGTGTGGGGATTATGACCCGACGAATAAGTGGAGGACCCAGACTTTACCTCAACCGCCAAGCCGCCACCGTGCCGCGTTACGTTGTAGAGCAGGTCATTCAAGCCCTGTTGGGCTGGATACCCACCGTGGTCGGCATCGCGTTGCGGGCACTGGGTTACCGCCTGATCCTCAAAATGGACGGGCCGGCCGCCATCGAATCCGGAGTACGCCTACGCTTCGCCAATCACATCGTGCTGGGACGCCGCGCTTATCTGGACGAACGGACGTACGTGCACGCGGGACCCGGTGGCGTAACTATCGGCGCGGGCACGCTGGTCATGCACGGAGCCGTCCTGCACGTCTACAACTTCCGTGAGCTACCGCACGCCGGCATCCATATCGGTGAGGATAGTTTGATTGGGGAGTACACCGTCATTCGTGGACAAGGCGGCGTACACATCGGCGACCGCGTTTATACATCGCCGGCGGTCCAGATCATCGCCGTCAACCACGTCTTCGACGACCCAACACGTTCCTTCGTCGATCAGGGCATCACGGCCGCAGGCATTGTCATTGAGAGCGACGTGTGGATTGGTTCGGGCGCCATCGTCACCGACGGCGTCCGCATAGGGGAGGGCGCGGTCGTTGCGGCGGGCGCCGTCGTCACCCGAGATGTCGCAGCTCACACCTTGGTGGGTGGCGTCCCGGCCAAGATCATTCGCGAGATCAACGGCGCGGCGCCCAGCAGGACACAGTCTGTCTATTACGAAAGGTAGAATAGCTATGGTCACGGTTATGGAGCGCACAGAAACACGGATCACTGTCCCTACGTTATCAGTCGTTATCCCGGCGTACAATGAAGAGGAGGGCATTGCGGAGATTGTCGAACGGGTGTTGGCCATGCGGCCTCCTTTGGAAGAAGAAGGGGTAGAATTGGAGCTTATTGTAGTTGACGACGGCTCCCACGACCGCACGGCCGAAATCGTGCGCGGCTACGACGACGTCCGTCTGCTGCAGCACAACCCCAATCGCGGGTACGGTGCGGCCTTGAAGACCGGCTTCTGCGCGGCACGCGGCAACTTACTCGGCTTCCTCGACGCCGACGGCACCTATCCACCGGAGTCTTTTCCAACGCTCTGTCGGGAGATATCGCAGGGCGCCGACCTGGTGGTGGGATCACGACGCTCGGGGGAGAAGAGCGAAATGCCAAAGGTCCGGCGGGTGGGCAACTTCATCTGGTCGAGCCTCGTCACCACGCTCTGCAATCAACGGGTGATCGACCCGGCCAGCGGCATGCGCGTCTTCCGCCGTGAAGCCCTGGAGCGGCTCTATCCGCTGCCCGACGGCTTGAATTTCACCCCCGTTATGAGCACCCGCGCCGTTCACGAAAACCTTAAACTCGTCGAGGTCCCCATGCCCTACCGGGAACGCCAGGGACCTTCGAAGCTCAACGTCGTTGAGGACGGGATGCGTTTCCTCAGCGCCATCGTCTGGACCGCGCTCAGCTACAATCCGGCCCGCATTCTGGGCGGCGTCGGCGTGGGGCTCTTCAGCCTCGGGCTGATGATCGCGCTTGCGCTGGTCGGCGTGCGTCTGTCGGGCGTCACGCAGCTGAACCCGCTGGGCGTCACAGGGACGTTCGCCGCGATGGCGTTGGGCATCACGGGTTTCACGCTCTTTGCGCTGGGCGCCACGTTCAACTACCTCGTCTCGCTCTTCCACAAGCATCCGGTGCGTCAGGGACTCTTCGGGCGTCCCATCTTCGATCCTCCGCTGGATCGACACTTCTGGTGGCTGGGCGCGCTCTCGTTGCTTGGCGGGCTGGGGCTAGGTCTGCTAAGTTTCACATTGAGCTTGAACAGCTGGACGATCGAGCGGCTATGGCTCTACCTGCTGGCCGGTACCATGTTGGCCCTTATGGGACTGCAGTTGATGCTCTTCTGGGTGCTGATGCGGGTACTGGAGACACTGAGCCAACGCGAGCTGCTGATCCGGGCCGACATGGACGGCGCTTATGCCTGACCGCACGGTCAACCGCGCCGCTCACGTTCGACAGCGCCTCACGTCCCCGACCTTCCCGGATAGCGACGTGATTCTGGCGCAGTACGCTGAACCGCGCCCGGAGACCGCCGTCGACGTCCTGCTGGTCAATCCGCCGACGCCGGATCGAGGCATCTGGATCCGCAGCCAGCACCGGGTAGGGCGCCGCTCCCGGGAGGGCATGATCTGGCCCCAGGTGAGCCTGGCCCAGCTGGCTGCGCTCTTCCCCGACTACACCGTCGAGGTGGTCGACGCCGTGCCGGGCCGCATGTCCTGGGCGGCGTTCGAGGCGCTGCTGGACGAGAAGCGTCCCCGCTATTACGTCACGCAAGTCACCGCGCCGACCTTGCAGAACGACATGTACGGCGTCTTCCTGGCGCGGGCGCGCGGCGCACGGACCATCGCCTTCGGCACGCACGTCACACCGATGGCGCGCTCGACCCTGCGCGCTTACCCGGTGTTGGACTTTGTCTTGCGCGGCGAGCCCGAGCTCACCCTGCGCGAGCTCGTCGATACCCTGGAGCAGATCGCGCATCCCAAGTCAGAAGCGCCGCCGTGGACGTCACTCGATGCTCCCTTCGCCCAGCGGCTTAACCGTCTTTTCCAGACGACAGATCCGGCGTGGTCGCCTGCCTGGAAGAGCCTCAATGGCAACGGGCGCGCGCTGCAACCCGAGACCGCCCTCACGGAGATCAAGGGCTTGGTGTGGCGCCGGGACGACGCGGTGGTCGTCAATCCATCCCGCCCCTTTATCGCCAACCTGGACGATCTGCCGCTACCCCGCCACGACTTATTGCCCCTGGAGCAGTACCGGGCGCCGTTGGTCGGCGGGCCCTATACCTTTGTCGTCTCCAGTCGAGGTTGTCCAGGCAGTTGCCGCTTTTGCATCAAACACGTCTCCTACGGGCGTTCGGTGCGCTTCCGCTCACCGGAAAACGTCCTGGACGAGCTGGAGCTGCTCGCCGGGTTGGGAGTACACAAGGTGCACATGTACACCGACCTCTTCACCGTCAACCGCGACCACGTGATGGGAATCTGCGAGGGGATCCGTGCGCGTGGATTACGCTTGCGCTGGACGTGCAACAGTCGCGTCGACTTCGTGGATCTCGAGCTGTTACAGACGATGCAGCGCGCGGGCTGCTGGATGATCTCCTGGGGAATCGAGTCCGGCGACGAGCGCATGCTGCGCCGGATGAACAAGGGCATCACGCCGGAGCAGGTGGAAAAGGCCGTACACTGGTCGAAACAGGCCGGGCTGATGAACTGGGGCTACTTCATCATCGGTATGCCCGGTGAGACCCCAGAGAGCATCCGCACCACCATCGACTTTGCCAAGGGACTGCCGTTGGACCTGGTGCTCTTCCACATCGCGGCGCCCCATCCGGGCACGCCGTTCTTCGACGAAGTGATAGAGAATCGCTGGTTCCGGCCCGGCACGCGGTGGGAGGACGTCGACATGGATCGCTCCACGGTGCTGGACTATCCCAATCTAAAGGCGGAGGACCTGGAGCGCTGGGCGCGACGGGCCTTTCTGGCGTGGGCGTTGCGCCCCGGCCCCATCCTGACCTACCTGAAGATGTTGTTCCGCTATCCCGCGCTGTGGCGCTCCGCCGTACACATCGGCCTGGAAACGTTAGGGTGGAGATAGGTGAAGGAGCCAGGCGCTATGCAACCCATCACAAGAGCTCACCCCCCGGTGCGCGGGCAGCGATCGAATGCGCCGGTCACACTATCTGCGATTGCGGTCGTCGCCGCGGCCTTTCTATGGACGTTGCGGATGAACTTTGCTTCCCCGATCCCCGCCTGGGGGTGTATCCTGCTGATCGTTTTCGCCGTCGTTGTCACCGGGCGGGTATCTGAGGGACACTTCAAGATCACACCCTTCACCGTGCCGCTATTGCTCTACGTGCTCTCGGCGGGACTCGGCCTTTGGACGACACACGAACTTGCCGCGACGTCGCGGCACCTGGTGTCCGTCCTCATCGCCCTGGGGTTATATTGGACACTGGCCCGGATCGTCGACGAACGGAGTACCGAGATTGTGCTCTCTGGCCTGGCTGCGTTGGCAACCGCCCTGGCCCTCTACGCCCTCGTCGATCGCTCTCTTTTCACGCCTCAACAGAATACCATCGGAGGGATGAACGAAAACGACGTGGGTGGACTGCTCGCCCTGGCATTGCCGTTACAGATCGCGTTGATGATGCGCTGGCGGCACGCCGCCCCGGCGTTATATTGGCCGGGCAAAGCCGGGGTGCTCATCTTACTGACCGGGATTCTGCTCTCTCACTCGCGAGGGGCCCTGATCTCCACTGTGGTAACGCTCAGTCTGTGGGGAGTATGGCGCGCCTACAAGAATGGGAGATTTGTTGAGCTGAAAGCCTTCAGAAGCGTGCGGAAACGCAGGGAGCACCGCTACGTATGGATCACGGGCACGGCGCTGGGAGCATTGCTGTTGCTGTTGGTGTGGGTCGTCGCTGCATCGGCCGGCCTGGCGGCCCCGGACATCGTCCGGCGCCAACTTCAGAGCCGCCTGGATATAGCGCCGTCGGCGTTGCGCCTGGCCCGGGATTACCCCTTCACCGGCACCGGTATGGGCACGTTCGAGATGCAGTACGCTGCCTACACGCTGCTCATCCACGTGGGCTACATCCCCCACGCGCACAATCTCCTCCTGGATATCCTGATTGAACAGGGGCTATTGGGGTTGAGCGCTTACCTTTGGCTGGTAAGCCTGACGTTTGTCTGGGGGATACGACAGCTATGGCGCTCGCTACGTTCCACGTGGTTTATCGAGGCGGCGCTCGCCATGCAGGTTGTGATCTTGCTGCATGGGCTCGTCGACGACGTACTCTACCTCAATCGCGGCCTCCTTCTGATCCCCATGGGGCTTATCGCCGGTGCGCTGCAATGTTGCCGATGGTCTAATTCGCCGACCACGGAGACGGAAGGAAAGCGGCAACGAGGGCGTGCGGTAAGAGAGGTTGCCCTGGGTGCGCTGGCTTTTACCTTGATTGTCTGGTGGCCGGTGCTCTATGGGGCCTGGTGGGCCAATCTCGGCGCCGTCGCCCAATCTCGACTCGAACTGGCGCTTTACGACCAGGCGCGCTTCTCCGAGTTAACGTTGGACGAGATCCGCCGGGAGAATACACAAGCGCACGCTCAGGCCTACTTCGACCGCGCACTGGCGGCCAACCCCGAGAACGTGACCGCGCGCCAGCGCCGCGCCGGGATTGCGCTGGCGCGGGGCGCGTACGATAAGGCCCAGGCCGACATGCAGGCGGCCTGGGAAGCGGGTCATCGGGATCCCACCACGCGCCTGCTGTTGGGCGATAGCCTGGTCGCCACCGGAGATGCCGCGCGAGCCGCACAGGTCATCGAAGGCTTACCCTGGGCGGAGACCAGGCTACGGCTGCAGGCCTGGTCACGTTATTGGACGCGAGACCAACTCCCCCAGGCTCACTGCGCCTGGGAGACGCTTCGAACCCTGGATCCCGACGACAGGGAAGCCGAGCGCTGGCTGGCGCGGATCGAACGGCAGATGGCGCCGGAGACTTTACCGGCAACGTCTACGGAGGAGTAGGAGAGTAGAGATGAAACGATATAGCTTTGGCTTACTTGTGCTCCTGCTCTGGTTCTCACCGCTCACGGTCGCGGCGCAAGGGAACGACGTATGGGGTGAACCGCTCAACCTCTCCCGCTCCGGCGCCGCGACGCAACCGACCGTCATTGCGACGCCGGACGGCGGCGCGCGCGTCTTCTGGTGGGACACCTTCGACGGCGTGCTGCTGGCGCAGTACGACGGCACGTCGTGGACGCCGCCGCGGGCAACGCCCATCCAGATCATTGAGGAGGCTGATCCTCAACCCCAGATCGAGGACATCGCTCAGATGCCCCACATTATAGGGGACAATCGAGGCGGAGCGCACGCGCTCTGGCTACGCGAGCCGGATCCGGAGACCAACTTACGCGCTTTGATGTACACTCAGCTGCCGCTAAACGCCGGGCGATGGGACACACCGGCGCGACTCGCACCCTCCGCGCTCGACTGGACCCTGACCACAGACACGGAGGGCACACTGCACCTCGTCTATCTCCGCCCCACGCACACCGAATCTTCTCCCGCCGGCCTCTATTACCGACAATCTACCACGGGGGGAAATAGTTGGACGGAACCTGTGTTGCTCCACGAAAGCATCTACTTCCGTCTGCTGCGCGCCGAAGAGACCCACCTCGACGTGGCGGCGGGCGCGGCGCTCGTGCTGGTCGCCTGGGAGGATCCGCAACGCGCCGCAGCGTTTCAAACGCTGTCGACGGATAACGGCGCGACCTGGGGGGAAATACAGGAGATAACCGTCGAGGGGTTGACCCCCTCACGTCCGCGGGTGACCCTGACGTCGGACGGCGAGCTCCTTCGTTTCTGGGAGACCTACGACGCTTCCAGCACCTGTGCGCTCTACCAGCAATCCTCCGCCGATGAGGGCGCGTCGTGGTCGGACCCGATACGTGTGCTGACGGAGGTTGGGCATTGTCCGTCCCGGCTACGCGTTCAGGCAGAGGGGGACGACGCCATTTTTCTGATCGCAGAGGATGTCGATTCTCCCCCCCTCTTGGCTCGGCAAACACAAGCTGCCCCAATACACTGGTCGCAGCCCAAGGTAGTAAGTCTCGACTTCCGCGTGGACGAGGGCGACCGCCTGGTCTCGCTGTGCGACCTGCACGTCGCTTTAAGTGCTACGGGGCGTATCTTCCTCATTGGGCAGGACGCGAGCGCGTATCCGGAAATCTGGTTTGCGGAAAGCGACGTCACGACCTGGTCCTGGGAGACGACCGCCCAAAATCCCTGGTCACCGCTTACGACCATCGCCAGGGAAATCCCCATGCCGGGCCTACCCGCCATGGCCTACGACGCAAACGGTCGGCTGCATCTGCTGTGGCGGGGGACAGAAGGCGATGACGGACTCCGTTCTTCTCTGCTATACAGCCGGGCTGACCCAGAAGTGGACCCGGAAGGCGAGCTGGTTCTTCAATTCTCGCCGGCGACGACCGTGCTCGCCGACGACGAGAGCTTGCGCACGGAGCCGGCTGTCGTCATAGCGGACAACGTGCTTCACGCCGTCTGGAGCGGAGAACGCATTCTCTATACGCGGGTGCCGGTCCGCGCGGCCTACACGACCGATGCCTGGCGCAGTCCGGTCACCTTGCCGCTTCCTGGCGCCGTCGTCGCCGTGGATGCCCCGGTGATGGCAGCCCACAGCAGCGAGCTCCACGTCGTCTACGCTGTGCCCCTCAACGAACACCGGGGCCTGCACTACACGTATTCCGCCGACGCCGGTCAAACCTGGTCCGACAGCACAGCCATCGTCGACGCAGGCGCGCGAGGATGGCAAAGTGTAGGACAGCCAGCGCTCGCCGTGGACGCGGCGGGCGAGCTCCACCTCGCCTGGCAACGCAATACGTGGCGCGCCGATCATTGGATTGGAGAGGGTATCTACTACGCCCGCACCACCGACGATAAGACACGCTGGACGGCGCCGGTGCTGATCGCGCGGGGGAGGAACCACACGCCCCAGATCGTCAGTTATGCGCCGCACCGTGTGCACCTCCTCTGGATCACGTCACGGGGGAACATCGAGCACCGCTGGTCGGTCAACGACGGCGAGAGTTGGTCGATTAGCACCCGGGTTCCGGGATTTCAAAGCATCTCCGCACCAACTGCGCTTACCACCGACGGAGAACGGATCTATCTCCTGGGAACGGGCATGCATGCGGTCGGGGAACGGATACTATACAGTGCAATCTGGGCGGGCGATCGCTGGGAAGAACCGCTGACAACGTCCCTGGGTCTCTTCAACGAGACGCTGCCCGGTCTCCGGGCCGTGCTCCATCCGGCCCGGGGTCAACTGATTGTGGCATTGCGAGACGCCTCTTCAGAGCGAGAGCCGGAGGAATTCTCCGTACTCGCCCTGGGACGGACAATCACGCCCACGCTCAGCATGATGAGTATACAATCAGAGGATAGCCCCTCCGTAGGTGAGGCGCCCACCCACACGCCGACGACAGAACCAACGCCAACCCCCTCGCCCACCCTAGTGCTGGACACTTCTGCACCGCCGACCCCTGGCTCAACCCTCTCCCTGGGCCCGCTGATGCTTCCGCTCTCCCTCCTCTACGGTCTTTCCCTCGTCGTCATCCTGCTGCTCGCCACGTGGGGCATCACGCAACTCGCCAGGCGATGAGTCAAAGAAGAAGGCTCGTAGTTAGCGACGCAGTCCAGGGGCGGAGTCGCGACGAAGTCGCGTCATAATGCCGCTCCGCCGCAGGTGCGTCGCACCTGGCTACGTTCTAATGCCATAATGTAAGAGCTTTTTTTAAGGCGGCCAACGAATGAAGAAAAATCAGGTAAATCCGCTCAATCCGCTGATGGAATTTTCGTGCTTGGAGGGCGCGGATTCTAAAGGTTTCTAAGGATTTAATGAACACTTCTAACCAGCACTTGGATACTTCGAGGGCACAATAGAATAGCCGGACCGTCGTCAACGTACAGGGAGGAGGAGAGAGATGAATAGCGTCGAAGAATTACTCCGCGAGTATGTCGCAAAAAACCTGCTGTTTTCCAATAATGGATACCCTTACTCTGATACGGCCTCATTCTTAGAAGAGGGGATCGTGGATTCCATGGGGATCATGGAACTGGTGATGTTTGTTGAAGAGACCTTTGAGATGTCAGTAGAGGATGACGAACTTATCCCCGATAACTTTGATTCGATCACCAACCTGGCGACGTACGTACGGCGCAAAACGCGGGCGTTGAGCGCGAAGGGACGGTAGGAGAGACGATGAAACTGGTTCAGCACTTTCTCGAGGCGAGCGCCGACCGATTGCCCGATAAAGTCTGCCTGGTCGCCGACGGGCGACGACTGACCTACGCGGAGATCGAAACGCAGGCCAATCGTCTGGCGCACGCGCTTCGCGCCCAGGGTGTCGCGCGCGGGGATCGCGTGACCCTTTATCTGCCGAACAACGCCGAGCTCGTTATCGGGATTTTCGGCGTGTTGAAAGCGGGCGCGGTCTTCGTGGTGCTCAATTATTCCACCAAGCATCAGAAGCTGGCCTATATCCTGAACAACTGCCAGGCCCAGGCGCTGATTACCACAGGACAACGAGCTTCGTTGGCGCGTCTCCTGCGCAACGACGTTCCCACACTGCGAACCGTCATCCTGATCGGTGAGGAGGCGCCGGCGTCCGTGCAAGCGCTGCACTGGTCGACCATCCAGCACACATATCCAACCGAGCGTCCGTCACCGACCAACATTGACCTGGATCTCGCCTGTCTGATCTACACGTCGGGCAGCACCGGGGAGGCCAAAGGCGTGATGGAGGATCACGGCAACGTCGATTTCGCCACCGACGCGATCATCTCGTATCTCCACAACGTTGAGGATGACGTGGTAATCAATCTCCTGCCGCTCTCGTTTGATTACGGTCTCTATCAGCTGCTCATGACGTTCAAATTCGGCGGTCGCCTGGTGCTGGAAAAAGGCTTCAACTATCCGGCCGCCATCCTCAAGCACATCGAGGCCGAGCGGGTAACCGGCTTGCCGGGCGTCCCCACCATCTTCTCGGTGCTCTTGCAGCTACGCCTGAACGCCTACGACTTCTCGCACCTGCGCTACTTGACAAACACCGCCGCCGCCCTCGCCCCTAGTCACATCCGGGCGCTCCAGGCGGCGTTCCCACACGTCACGCTCTACTCCATGTACGGACTGACGGAGACCAAGCGAACGCTCTATCTTCCGCCGGAGGAGTTGCAGCGACGACCCGGCTCCGTCGGCGTCGCCATCCCCGGCACCGAGGTCTGGCTTGAGGACGAGACCGGCCGCCGGCTGGCCCCCGGGGAGGTCGGGGAGCTGGTAGTCCGTGGACGGCACGTCATGCGAGGTTACTGGAATGACCCGGAGGCAACCGCGATGCGCTACCGCCCCGGTCCGCTGCCCGGCGAACGCATCTGTTACACCGGCGACCTCTTCCGCATGGACGAGGACGGCTTTCTCTACTTCATCTCACGCAAGGACGACATCATCAAAAGTCGCGGGGAGAAGGTCGCGCCGGTGGAGGTCGAGAACGTGCTCTACGGCCTGGAGGGCGTCAAAGAAGCGGCGGTCGTCGGCGTGCCGGACGAATTGCTGGGCGAGGCCATCAAGGCCTTTATCGTCACCCACGACCCACGCTTGAGCGAATCCCGCGTGCTCGCACACTGCCGCACGCATCTCGAGGATTTCATGGTGCCGCAATACGTGGAGTTCCGGGACGCTCTGCCCAAGACCACCTCTGGCAAGATCAAGAAGCTCGCGCTGGCCTAGGAAGAATACCATGTGTGGCATCACAGGCACCTTGAACCGCACTGCACAAACGCCGGTGACGCGAGCGACGCTGGAGCGCATGATCAGCCTGCTCCGGCACCGGGGCCCCGACGAATTCGGGTTCTATCGGGACGCTCACGTGGGGCTGGGGAGCGCCCGCCTCAGCATTATCGACCTCCGCAGTGGACAGCAACCCATCGCCAACGAGGACGAGACGCTGTGGATCGTCTTCAACGGCGAGATCTACAACTACCTTGAGTTGCGCCCGCCACTTGAGCGCCAGGGTCATCAGTTCAGCACCCAGACCGACACCGAGGTCATCCTGCACCTCTACGAGGAGCACGGTCCCGACTGTCTCTCTCATTTGAACGGGCAGTTCGCCCTGGCGATCTGGGATCTACGGACGCGCACGCTCTTTCTGGCGCGAGACCGGCTGGGCATTCGCCCGCTCTACTACACGCTCCCGACTGACGGCGAGAAACTGGTCTTTGGCTCGGAGGTCAAGGCGCTCCTGGCGCACCCCGACGTGCCCGCCGCCATCGACCGGGAAGCGCTGGCCCAGATCTTCACCTACTGGAGCCCCGTCGCGCCGCGGACCGTCTTCGCCGGCGTCCACGAGCTGCCTCCCGGACACTATCTGCTGGCCGACGACGAGCGTGTGACCGTGCAGCGGTATTGGGCGCCGGACTTCCAAGAAGAGCACCCCCCTCAGGACGTACAGGCATATCGCGAAGCGTTCGAGGCGCTGCTGACCGACGCGGCCCACCTGCGCCTCCGCGCCGACGTGCCGGTCGGCGCCTACCTGAGCGGCGGTCTGGACTCCTCGGTCATCGCCGCGCTGATCCGGCGTTCGTCGACGCGACTCGACACCTTCTCCATCTCCTTTGGCGATCCCAAATTTGACGAGACGCCGTACCAGCGACGCATGGCGGATGCCCTCGGCACCCAACATCACCTCGTCCACTGCGACACCACCGACATCGCGGACGTCTTTCCCGACGTGATCTGGCACACCGAGACGCCTGTGCTGCGCGCAGCCCCCGCGCCGATGTTCCTGCTCTCGCGACTGGTCCGCGACCACGGCCTCAAGGTCGTCCTGACGGGCGAGGGCGCCGACGAGATTCTCGCCGGCTACAACATCTTCAAGGAGATGAAGGTGCGGCGCTTCTGGGCCCGGGAGCCGGAATCGGAACTGCGCCCGCAGCTGCTCGCCCGGCTCTATCCCTACATCCCGGACCTGGCCGGTAACGCCTATCTCACCGCTTTCTTCAGAAAGGGCCTGGAGGAGACCGCGTCGCCTTGCTACTCTCACGCGCTGCGCTGGTCGAGTACCGGGCGACTGCAACGGTGCTTCCTGAAAGGGGCGGACGGCTGCGATCAACCGGAGATGACAGCGCCCAGCGCCTTGCCGGAGGCATTCGATAGCTGGTCGGCGCTGGCGAAGGCGCAGTATCTGGAGATGACGATCTTTCTCCCGTACTATCTCCTCTCCTCACAGGGCGATCGCATGGCGATGGCGCATTCCGTGGAAGGCCGGTTCCCCTTCCTCGATCATCGGGTCGTCGAATTCTGCAACCGCCTCCCGCCGGAGATGAAGTTGCGCGGGCTGAAGGAAAAGTGGTTGCTGAAACAGCTGGGGCGCCGGTTGGTTCCCGAGGAGATATGGCGGCGCACGAAACAGCCGTACCGCGCGCCCATTCAAGCGTGTTTTTACGGTGAACGACGCCCTGGTTACGTCGACGCGCTGCTTTCCGAAGCCGCGCTGCGCGAGACGGAGCTCTTCAAGCCGGCGGCGGTGGCCCGACTGCAACAGAAGATCGAGCGCGGTCGCACACTCTCCGAGATGGAGGAGATGGCGTTGATCGGCATACTCTCCACGCAACTCCTCGTCCACCAATTTATCCACGATCCGCGCCTCGCGCGACCGGCCCTCGACGGGCGCGTCAAAGTCGTGGATCACCTGTATCCCCTAGCGTCGCACTCAAAGACGTGACACGCATGCAAGCTGCCCAGCTCTTTGATACGCTGTTGACGGAGATAAGCGTCGACTGGATCGGTCTACCCGACAAACCTGAGGAGACGTCCGAGAGCACGTTGCGGACCCTCTGGCTGTTGGCTGCCGGTCAGCCGCTGGCGGTCACACGCTGCTGGGACTTCGATCTGCCCCCGCTATCCGAGACCGAACGCAAGCAGTTGCGTCATTTCTTGCAGCAACGTCGCGCCGGCGTGCCCCTGGCCCACCTGACGGGCCGTCAGCACTTCCTGGGTCTGGAGATGCTGACCGGGCCGGAGGCCATGATTCCCCGCAAGGAGACGGAGATCCTGGGTCGCGCAGCGCTGGAGATCCTGCAAGGGTTGGTTGCGCAGCGCGAACCTGTGACGGTCGTCGACCTCTGCACCGGCTCCGGCAACATCGCGCTGGCCCTGGCGCACTACGTCCCGCACTGTCACGTCTACGCCAGCGATCTGTCGGTCGATGCTCTGCAGCTCGCCAGACGGAACGCGCGCCACCTGGGGCTGGACGCGCGCGTCGCCTTTCTGAAGGGCGATCTCTTCGCTCCCTTCGCGACGTCGCCGCTCCAGGGTAAGATCGACGTCGTGACCTGCAATCCACCCTATATCTCGGAGCAACGCACCGTCGAGCTGCCACAGGAGATCCGGGAGTTCGAGCCCCAGCTCGCCTTTGACGGGGGGCCGTTCGGGGTGACCCTTATCATGCGGTTGCTCAAGGAAGTGCCAAGCTATACTCGCCCTGGTGCGTGGCTCTGTTTTGAGGTAGGATCAGGGCAAGGCGACGTCTTCAAACGCAAACTGGAACGAGATCCCCGCTACACAGCCGTTCGCTCCCACCCCGATGCCCAGGGACGCATTCGCGCGCTCTGTACCCAAGTGAGCTGAGCAATACATCGGATAGTTGAATCCAAGACGCTATCGTACACTGAGATGAAAGATGAAAGGGGGAACCTATGAGTACCCAACAGTACAAGACCGGGCAGTTGAAAGCGGTCGGCGATCGCTTTGACGCAGTCCCGGAGATCGACCGCGTGGTCCGTTTCTTGAAGGCCACCGTGCGCCAGCAGCTGCGCCGACACGGAGGCGTCGTCGGCATCAGCGGCGGGATCGACTCCTCCGTCGTCCTGGCACTCTGCGCCCGCGCGTTCGGTCGCGACCGGGTGCTGGGCCTGCTCCTGCCGGAACGGGAATCGAGCCCCGAGAGCACGCAACTGGCGCATGTACTCGCCGACCACTACGGCGTCGAGACTTGCACGGAGGAGATCACACCGGTTCTCGAGGGGTTCGGCTGTTATCGCCGTCGTGACGAGGCGATCCACCGGCTCTTTCCGGACTTTGGCCCCGGCTGGACCGCCAAGATCGTCCTGCCGGGTGACTTGCTTGAACACAACACGCTCAACGTCTTCCGGCTGGTGGTGAACACGCCCGCGGGAGAGAGATTGAGCAAACGCCTGACCTCGCGCGCCTATTACCAGATTGTCGCGGCCTCCAACTTCAAGCAGCGGACCCGCATGAGTTTCCTCTACTATCATGCGGAGGTCAACCATTACGCCGTCGTCGGGACCGCCAACAAGGACGAGCACGACCTGGGCTTCTTCGTCAAGTACGGTGACGGCGGCGTGGACGTCCAGCCCATCGCTCACCTCTTCAAGACCCAGGTCTACGCCCTGGCCGAGGCGCTGGGGGTACCGGAGGAGATCCGGCAGCGCCCACCGACCACCGACACCTACAGCGCCGCCGGTACTCAGCAGGAGTTCTTCTTCCGCGTCCCCTTTCAGCTATTGGATACGACCTGGCAGGATCAGGAACTTGGGGTTCCGGTAGATGAGACGGCCCGGACGCTCCATTTAACTCCTGAGCAGGTGACGCGCATCACCGATGACATTCAGAGAAAACAACACACCACCGCCTATCTGCGCACCCGGCCCCTCCGTCTCGGAGAGTGAGGAGAGATGCGTACTCTACTAAGACTCGGTGGGGTTTTCCTGCTCCTCCTACTTATATTACACAACAGCACCCGTATGATCTTCCGCTCCAACGAAATCGAAGCGCCGACCGTACCCGGCGTAGAGGCGCAGGCGAACGGCGCAGATTGGCCGCAGGTGCAGCGCACGCCCCAGCGCACAGGGTATACCTCCGAGCAGATCAGCATGGACGTGGACATCGCCTGGACACATCCCTTCCAGCCGGAGAAGATCTACCCGCAGGTACAGGCCATCGTCTACGGTGGACGGGTCTTCGTCGGCACGGAGATGGGCACACTTCATGCTCTCGACGCCGCTACAGGCACGCCGACCTGGCAGTACGACGTGGGGTCGCCGATCCTGAGCAGCGTCGCGGCGGGGGGCGACCGGGTCTTTGTGAGCGCGTTGGACGGTGCGGTCTACGCTCTCAACGCCGCCGACGGCGCGCTGGCCTGGCGTGCTCCGCTGACAAGTCGCACCGGCTTCTCAACCGCGCCGGCGCTGGTGGACGATACCCTCTTCCTCGGCAGCCGCGAGGGGATCTTCTACGCTCTCAACACCGACGATGGCAGCGTGCGCTGGCAATACGACGTCGGCGCACCGCTGCTGCAGACCGCGGCCTACGCCGACGGTCGCGTCTACTTCGGCGCCATGGACCTGCGCGTCTACGCGCTCAACGCCAGCAACGGCACGTTGGCCTGGCGCAGCGATCGGCTCGACGGAATGGCCTTCAAGGACTACTGGCCCGTCGTGCACGCCGGGCGGGTGGTCGTCCGCGTGATGGGCGTGGGGGATATCGATCCCGGCTTTCCCTTCAACTGGTTCAGCGCCACGGAAGATTGGAATTGGTTAAACACCCACGGACCGACCATCGCGGCGGGCAACCTGACCTCCATCGCCGACGCAATGAATGCTCAGGACGTCGTGCTCTCCGACTATCAGGCCAACCCCGGCGCCTATACGCTCTCGCTGCACATCCTCGACGCGGACACAGGCAACCGGTCGGTCGTTGTCCCACACTGGGGTAGCCAGACGATGAACGGGGCCACGACGCCGCCGTGCGTGGACCGGGACGGCCTGTTGATCGTTCCCACGTATTTCATACGTAGCGGCTGGGGACGGCTCGATCTATCCAGCGGGCGAATCGTCGATATCCTCTACGATGGGTACGACACCGGGGGCGGCGCCATGGACCCAGGCGATATGCCGGCCGGGATGGGCAACCGTGACGAGAATATGAACCTCTCCTGCGCCGGCAACGCCGTCATCGCCCTGCACACCCAGGAGTACAACGCCAACTACACGGGCATCTTCGATCAGGTTCAGCGTCGCTGGCACTCCCTGCGTCCGGGCCACACCGTCAAGGAGATGAGCACCAATACGCAGGGTGGGGGGGGGAACCCGGGCTCTGTCGCCAACGGGTTTATCTATCACATCACCTACCACGAGCTGGTCGCCAGGCAGGCGGAATAGGAGGGTGAGATGCCAAGAAAAAAGTATATGGGTAGCCGCTGGCTTCTGAGTGCGACGCTCCTATTCGTGCTCGGCAGCCTGACGATTTGCGATTCCACGCCGGT
The DNA here is from genome assembly GCA_964500755.1 of uncultured Anaerolineales bacterium. Taxonomy (GTDB): domain Bacteria; phylum Chloroflexota; class Anaerolineae; order B4-G1; family SLSP01; genus G713. The sequence continues at coordinate 1,029 of CAZCPK010000021.1, read as the reverse complement.
CCAGGCGCAGAGTGGGCTCGACCCCAGCGCGTGGCAGGAGACGGCGACGGGTCTCAGCGTGACGCAGAACGACGCGCAGGAGACCGCCGGGTTGGGCATGCTCGTCGGAGCCGGCAGCTGGCCCACGTTGGCGCTGCGGGGTGGGGTGCAGAGCACCGGCTATGACGCCATCGACGGCCCGGTGGGCATCGACCTGGGCAGAATTGTGATTCCCGGCGCCGCTGCCCCGACGTTGGGCAGTGAGGACGTCAACTGGGCGCGCAACACGCTCACCTTCGACAGTACACCCTCGCTGAACGTCTGGGTCAGTCGTCTCTCACCCGCCATCGCCGTCGAGAGCGCGGCCTCGACCCTGCGGCTCTTCAACGGCGCCGTAAGCGGCAACACCTTCGACGGCACCCGCGTCCAGAGCCGCCCGGAGGGCCCCGCCTATCCCCGGTACGTAGCGTACATGACCGCCGGTGGCGTGCAGGTCCAGGCGGTGAGTGGCACGCCTCTTTCACTGAGCGCCATGAGCGAGAACTGGCTGCTGCTCTGGTACGGCAATAACAGCCACTTCGTGGAGACCAAGACGCCGACGACCTACGGCGGCGGAGGTTGGTCGACGTCTACCTTGCCGCATACCGAAGCCTATCAGGCCGACGCGCCACTGCTGATCGTTCTGGAGAATACGCCGAACTCCATCGCGCATCCCAACGATGGGGGCGTTGAGCTGGTCTTTAGCGCCGGCGCCGGCGCGTTCACCGTGCAGCCGCTTCTGGGGCGGGATCATCCCAACGCCACCGAGACGGAGGGGTGGTCCGGCGGCTTGCCCGCCGCCGTCCTGGATCGCGCGCGCGGGTGGCGTCAGCGGCTCTGTCAATACCCCATCGACGTCAACGAGACGTACGCCTACGTGCGCAGCAGCGACACGGTGATGATCACCGAATCCTTCGAATATCTCACGATCTGCACCGGCGGCGTGACCTTCGCCCCTATCCCGCCAATGCTCGCGCTGAGCCACGCAGCGCTCCAGGTCGAGTTCTCAGG
>CAZCPK010000020.1:0-18235 GCA_964500755.1 uncultured Anaerolineales bacterium | reverse complement strand
TCTCTGCGCCCTTTGCGTGCTCTGCGGTTAGATTGACCTTTTTGCAGTAAAGCCATCAACTCAATGCTAAAAATCTCTGTGCTCTCTCTGATTAGATGAGCCTTTTTTCAGTGGAGTCTACAATTACATATCATCAAATGCTCTGAGCGTTTCCTACCCGTGTTTGGAGGTGGTCCATGCGGAAGATACTGTTCGTGTTGTTGGTGACGTTCCTGGTTATCGGTGCGTTGGTCTTGATTGTGAATATTAATAATCGCGCGACATCCGAGCAAGCCCCCGACACGGTGCCGACTCCCACGGAGATCCCCGGAGCTGCCGAGATCCAGGCGGTGGACGAAACCGTGGTTCAGGATTCGCCGGTGGCAACCGCCGAGGCGGTCCCAACCATCGGTTTGACGCTCAGTGGTCCCACTTCGATTCCCCTGGAGCGCATAGGAGTGGTGACGCTCATCCTCCGCCACAGCGATCCCATCGGTGTGTTGGGCGTGGAAATCACCATTCCTATCCTGCACATGCGTGTGGCCGAGGATGCCGATCCGGGGCGTCCTGGCTTACAGGTCTACACTGAACTCGGGGAAGGTGTCGTTGAACTCAACGAGGTTGACAATAACGGGGTACTACGTTATCGCATTGTAGATATCGGTCCCAGTACAGCGCCGACACGGACGCTGTTGACTATCCCCCTGCGGGGCGTGACCGAAGGGTACGGCGATCTGGCGATTCAGAATGCCGAGTATTTTTCTCCTGATGGCCGGGAAGGTGCTATCGCCTTGGAGCCCGATTCTTTAATCATCTCCGTCGAGGATCGAGATGTGGTGCCCACACCAACCCCAACCTCGGTCGTAATGCCCACACCCACGTCCGATCTGCCGACGCCTACACCGCCGCCCGACACCGGAGCGGCGCCACCTTGTGACCATCCGCCGCTACCGCCGCTCAGTGAGGTCGTGGATACGCCGATCACCCCGCAACCGGATAGCATCTACTACCGCATTCAGCATGGACAGACCCTGTACCGTCTGAGCCAGTCCTTTGGTGTCTCTGTAGAGGCGATCATGATCGCCAACGACATAACCGACGCGCAGGCGGTGCCGGCCGGCGCGCTTTTACGTATTCCCACGTTGCCGCCGGAGGGACAGGCCGCATATCTTGTCTCCTCAAAGGAGACGCTCTATGGTATCGCCAGAGCCTTTGGTTGTACGGTGGAGGAACTGGGGCTGCTCAATGCCCTGGGTCCCACGGAATATGGGAATTTGGAAGTGGGGGAGTACCTCGTCCTGCTTCCCTGAGGAAAAAATAAGTCCCCGCTTATGTGGCGGGGACGTTATGTTTCTCTTGCGTCGACTCAGTTCAGCTGGCCTGATCCGCGGTTGTTTCTTCCTCTTCCACGTAGGCCTTCAGAGCCGTTTCTGCACGCGAGAGCCGCTCGATGGCGCGCCTGCGTCCGATGGCCTCAATGCTGCCGAAGAGTGGGGGCGCGACGCGCTTGTTGCTCGTCGCGACGCGGACGATGTTGAAGAGCTGCCCGGCTTTCAGGCCCAGATCTTTGGCCAGCTGTCGCATCTTTGGTTCCATTGCCGTGGCATCGAAAGTCACCAGGTTGCAGAGCAGTTCACGGACAGCTCGTAAGGCCTCGAGACTCTCCTGGGGCGTCATCTTCTTTCCGATCAGCTTCTCCGGCGCTGGCGTTTTGATCTCAATGAAGATGAAGTCGGTCAGTTCGATGACGTCCCGTAGACGCTTGATCCGCTCCTGAACTAGCGGCACGACCAATTCTAACGTCCGCAGGACTTCTGTAGGCACCGGCGAGGGGACCAATCCGGCGTCTTGCCAGAAAGGGATGAGCCGCTTGAGCAGCTCTTCCTCGCTGAGGTTCCGAATGTAGACGCCGTTCATCCAATCGAGCTTGTCGTACGAGAAGACGGCTGGCGCCAGTTTTACCCGTGAGAGATCGAAGCGGTCGATGAGCTCCTCGACGGTGAAGATCTCTTGCTCGTCGCCCTCTCCGGGCGCCCAGCCGAGCAGTGCCAGGAAGTTGAAGACCGCCTCGGGTAGATAGCCTTGCTTGCGGAAATCCTCCACGGACACGGCGCCGTGACGCTTAGAGAGCTTCTTACCATCCTCGCCCATGACCAATGGCACGTGTACGAAGACGGGCGGTTCCCAGCCGAAAGCGTCGTAGAGTATGACGTGTTTGGGGGCGCTGGGGAGCCAATCATCGCCTCGCAGGACGTGGGTGATCTTCATCAGGTGATCATCGACGACCACAGCCAGGTGGTAGGTGGGGAAGCCGTCGGATTTAAGCAGGACTTGATCATCAACCAGCTTGTTCTCAAATTCAACCTCGCCGCGCAGCAAGTCATTGACGACGGTGACGCCCTCCTTGGGGACCTTGAGGCGAATGACATGCGGTTTCTCGGGGGCGATGGCTTCGGACGGGCGGTTGCGGCAGTGCCCATCGTAACGCGGGGGCTTGCCCAGCGCGCGCTGCGCTTCGCGCACCCGTTCCAGACGTTCGGCGGAGCAGTCGCAGCGATAGGCAAGGCCCTTCTCAATGAGTTCCTCCGCCTTTTCCTTGTAGATATCCAGGCGCTCGGATTGGGTGTAGGGGCCATAAGGGCCATTTACGTCGGGGCCCTCGTCCCAATCCATCCCCAGCCAGTGGATACTGTCCTTGATGAAGTTCACAGCGTCGGGCACGTAACGTGAACGGTCCGTATCTTCGATCCGCAGGACCATTTTGCCATCTTGCTGCTTGGCGAACAGCCAATCAAAGACGACGGTTCGAATATTGCCAATGTGCAGGTACCCCGTGGGACTCGGGGCAAAACGAACTCGAACGGTCATGGGACGCTCCTTTTTCTTCGTATCACTTCGCAACTATTATAACACGTAAACAGGGAATACATAATGGATGCACTACATCCGTTGTACCATTTCAAGGTTGTGATGTAGTTGGGCTTTCTACCCCGGAGGTGCCACGGGACCGTGATCAGGGGGGCTGTGTCTAGGGAATGCAGTGACGTGTTGCTCCCGCGATGATCCTGTCACCAGCATCTATCTCGTAAAGCGGCTAAGTAGGTCAGAAAAACATGTTAACATTTGCTCGGAGCCCTCGTTTCGGGGGTAGTCTCCTTAGAACCGAGACGTTCACGGTTAGCCGTCCCCGAGACGGGGACGGGAGCGGATGGTGAATACGTCTGGAGTAAAGAAACGTTTACGGACTTACTTAGGTGGATCTTAGAACTCCAACCGCTTCTGACGCATGGCGATGCTCTGAACCAGACCGAGGCCAATGTAGGCGATGACCAGGCCGCTGCCGCCGCTGCTGATAAAAGGTAACGGCAGGCCCGCCACGGGCACCAGGCTTAGATTCATGCCGATGTTGATGATCAGTTGATAGAAGATGTACGTGGTGATCCCTACGACGATCAGCGTGCCGGTCAGATCGGCGGACAGTGCTGCAATGCGCAACAACCGCCAGAGCAGCAGCACAAAGAGACCCAGGATCAGGATCGCGCCGAAAAAGCCCAGCTCCTCACAGATAACCGAGAAGATGAAGTCAGTGTGGCGCACACGGAGGAAGTGCTGCTGGCTCTGCGTTCCGGCGGTGAAGCCCTTTCCCCAGAAGCCGCCGGAGCCGATGCTGATAAGCGCCTGCTGTAGATTATAGGCAGCCCAGGGATCCCGCGTGGGGTCCTGGAAGTTATAGATACGCTTCTGCATGTAGTCGGGAAGATAAGGCAAGGCCAGGGGAAAGGTGATGAGTCCCGTGAGGCCCAGGCCGCTGAGATACGCCATGTTTGCGCCGGAGGCGAAGAACATGGCCATCCAGACGGCGCCATATAGCGTGGCCGTGCTGAGATTAGGCTGTTTGAAGACCAGAAAGGCGCCGCCGCCGGTCAGGGCCAGGGAGACCAGGAACTGTTTGAGTCCCGGTTTTTGCGGTGCATTACCCGCCAACAGACTGGCCTGGCTCAAGATCATCAGGATAAGCGCCGGGAACGCCATCTGGATGGAGATCCCGCCGATAAAGATGAAGCGGCGCACATTGCCGATTTCACTGCGACCGAAGGCGAGCGTCACAAGCAACAGCGTCAGGGCGCCGATGTACAACGGCCACTGAAGACTCTCCAACAGGCGATAATCGATAAAAGCGGTGAGGAACATGAAAACGACGCCGATGCCGCCGTAGATAGCCTGTTTACTCCAGGCATCGGCCAGCACCTCATAGTCCAGCGTGGCGCTGTAGATCATCATGACCCCAAGCGTGGTCAAGGCCACCGCGATGAGCAGTAGGCTCCAGTCGAAATACTGCCAAATTGACTTACGCATCTATATCTCTTGGTGGCTACTGACGCGCACGTGACGACGGGCTTTTCAGGGGGATGTCGGCGATCAGGCGGGTCTCCCGCTGATCTTCTTTGAAGTTGACGCGGACGTCGTCCGGCTCGATTTCGAGGTGTTTGGAGATGACCTCGATGATGTCGTCCTTGAGCTGGGCCAACAGGCCGGGCGAGATATTGGCGCGATCGTGAGCCAACACCAACTTGAGACGTTGCGCGGCGATATCTTTACCCGTCTCTTTCCGGCGTCTGAACAATCGATCTAGCAATCGCATGGTCTCCCCCTTCTCAGTATCGGGATCGAAACAGTCGTTGGAAGAAGCCGGGCGCCTTCAAGGGCAAAAAGGGGATCTCTTCCCCTTCCAGGCGGCGACTGATGTTCCGAAACGCTTCCCCAGCCTGGGAATTTTCATCGAGAATGACGGGCTCTCCCCGGTTGCCGGCCGCCAGGATCTGTGAATCTTCGGGAACGATGCCGATAAGCTCAATAGCCAGCAGGTTGACAATCGATTCGGCGTCCAGCATCTCGTTGCGTTCGACCAGAGCAGGCTTGATCCGGTTGATGACAAGTTGGGCTGGGGCGCGCTCCTCGGCTTCCAGGAGGCCGATCACCCGGTCGGCGTCCCGCACCGCCGTCACTTCCGGATACGTGACGATGAGGATGAGGTCGGCGGGCCGAACGGCGTACCGAAAGCCGTGCTCGATGCCGGCCGGGGAGTCAATGAACACGTAGTCGGCGCGCTCGGCGGCCTGCTCCGCCACCTGCAGCATGTCCTCTTCGCTGATGGCGCGTTTATCCCGCGTCTGTGCAGCGGGCAGCAGGTGCAGTTCAGGAAAGCGTTTGTCGCGCACCAATGCCTTGCGTAGCGGGCATTGCCCCTCAATAACGTTGACGATGTCGTATACGATCCGATTCTCCAAGCCCAGCATGACGTCCAGATTCCGCAGTCCGATGTCGGCGTCGATGCAAATCACGCTTCTTCCGAGTTGCGCCAGACCCAGACTTAGATTGGCGGTGGTCGTTGTCTTCCCCACGCCACCCTTCCCCGACGTGATGGTGATGATCTTACCCATAGCTACAGTCCTCTTCCTTTCCAGGGCTCCACGACAATAACGTCATCCTGTATCCGCGCCATCTCTGGTTGAAAGGGGGCGGCGGCGGAGTTTTCTGGAGAGCGAGCGATGTGGTTGGCGATGCGGAGTTGGGCAGGGTTCAGGTCCAGCGCACAGATCACGGCTTCGGTATCACCGAAGGCGCCCGCGTGGACGACGCCCAGCACGCGCCCCCAGACGATGATGTTGCCGCCTGCGACGATCTCCCCACCGGGATTCACGTCCCCCAGCATCGTGATATGTCCCGGGAACGATAAGCGTTGCCCCGAGCGTACCGTCCGCTGGAAAAACTGTGCCCGGCTTTCCGCCTCCATGGCCGTGGAGGCGGGGAGCTGGGTACGGATACCACGGCTCCGTACCAGGCGTTGGGTCGCGGCGGTCCCTCCCACGACGGCCCACAGCTGCAGGTCGTATTGTTCCAGGAGGCTCCGTAGCTGCTCCAGGTGCTCTTCCTCCAGTATATCGCTTGCCTGGAGCTCGAAGATGACCCGTCCACCACGAAAAAAGTCTCCCGCGTCTTGCAGGGAGATTTTCAGCGCAGTCAGGACTTCTGGCCACTCGGCGGATTTGTGTTGTAGCAAAAGCCCCTGGGGTGTCCCTTTGATCGTTATTTTCTCACTCATTGCGTTCCATTATAACATAACTACCTTGAGGGCAAAGATGAAGGTTATGCGGGCAAACGAAGCGGTTCTAAGGCTTGCTAAGGTTGCTCAGCGCCTCCTGGCACCGCGTACCCAGGTCATCAACCCGGCTGCGTTTGCTTTGTGCGCGGCTAAGCACGTTCTGCGACATTGGCGAGGGTCTTCGCTGACCACGCGCTTCGAAATCCCTATGCTACTGCTAAGTTACAATCTCAACCGCGTTGTCGGAGCGACCAACTTGATGACGCGAATGTTGGTGATTTTGGTATAATATAGGTCTAATTCAACTCTAGCGCGTCCCGTAAGCGGGTGGGGTCTTGTAGCGTCTTGCTCAGGACAAGTCGCGCTAACCGCCAGCGTGAGAAGGATCTTTGGAGATGCAGGGGTTGAGCCGCCGATAGATTGGGGGAGTGTGTAGAACATGCGCCGATTTCTACAGTTAGTGTTCCTAGTATGTGTGCCGGTTATTCTGATTGTGGGAGCGGTACGTATTGTGAGCTGGCCGTGGTTTGCTGCCTGGGAATACGCTCGGGCTGGTTTCCCCGAGGATCCCCTGGGCATGAGCGTGCAGGAGCGCTTCTATCTGGCGCGATCTACGATTCTCTTCCTGAATTTGCCCACGGATCTCTCCAGGCTGGCGCGTCTGGAGCTGCCCGACGGCTCACCGGCGTATAATCAGGCAGAACTCCAACATATGCTCGACGTCAAGCGGCTCTACGATGGTATCACAAATGTGGCGCTTCTGGCTGTCGTGGTCGCCGCTATCACGGGCTGGTCTTTGATGAGGCGTGGTGCGCCTGCAGCCTGCTGGGGCGCGCTGTCCAGTGGGGCTCTGCTGACGTTGATCCTGTTGGTCGGTGTCGGAATTCTGATGCTGCTCTCGTGGAATGAGTTCTTCACGGCGTTTCATGACGTATTCTTCGAGCCGGGCACCTGGCAGTTTGCCTATACCGATACGTTAATCCGGCTCTTTCCGATGCGTTTCTGGCGAGATGCTGGACTGCTGGTCGTCGGGCTGGTGAGTGCGACGGCGCTGGGCATGGCGTTTATCGGGCGCGTTTTCCAGCATCGCCTTGAGGAGAGTGGGAGCGAAATTTGATCTCGCGTTGTCGGCTCGAGTTTTCATGCGGTTATACATTTTACCCGCATCGGTAGGACTCCCCTGAAAAAAGCGTTTCAGGGGAGAAAAGGAGACGCTAGGTTGTGGTGCTGCGCACCACAACCTAGCCCCCATGTTTCTTGTTGGCGGTCCTTTTTTCGGGGCAGCCAACCATTGATTTTCGTTCTCGCCACTTTAATTTTCCCTCTGTGTTCTTGGTGTCTTCGTGGTTCAAAGGTTTTTCACCGCTGTCAATCTTGGAAGCTATCATATACTTTGAAGGAGTCCATCGGGATGATGAACATACCCCATTGGGTCAAGCATGCAGTATTCTATCAAATTTTCCCTGATCGTTTTGCACGCAGCGAGCGTGTGCGGAAGCCCGCGCATCTTGAGGCCTGGGACAGCCCGCCAACCATCCGGGGGTTTAAGGGCGGCGATCTTCTGGGTGTGAAAGAACATCTGGATTACCTGGAGGATTTGGGCGTCACCGCTCTATACTTCAATCCGATCTTCCAGTCCTCGGCCAACCATCGCTACCACACACACGATTACTACAACGTCGATCCGTTGCTTGGCGGCGACGCCGCGTTTGACGAGCTGCTTGACGCTGCCCACGCGCGAGGCCTGCGCGTGATCCTTGACGGCGTGTTCAACCATACCGGGCGGGGCTTTTTACAGTTCAACCATCTGCTGGAAAACGGCAAGAAGGCACCCTATTTCGATTGGTTCTACGTCAAGGACTTTCCGCTCAACGCGTATAATGACAAGCCCGCTAACTACTGCAGCTGGTGGAATAATCGGGAGCTGCCCAAACTAAATACCGATAACCCTCAGGTGCGGGAATTCCTCTTCGACGTGGCCGAGTACTGGCTCCACAAGGGCGTCGACGGTTGGCGCCTGGACGTGCCTCTGGAGATCAAGACGCCCGGCTTCTGGGAAGAGTTCCGCCGTCGCGTGCGCGGTGTCAATTCCGAAGCCTATATCCTGGCCGAGATCTGGGACGAGGCCGGAGAGTGGCTGCAGGGAGAGCACTTTGACGCGCTGATGAACTATCCTTTCAACCGGGCGTGCCTGGGCTTCTTCGGCGGTGAGAAGCTGAACACCGATCTTCGGCCCGGCGGCTTCCGGCTGGAGCGCCTCGACGCGGAGGCTTTCTCCCGGCGCGTTTACGATCTGCTCACACGCTATCGCCGTGAGGTGACGGCAGCCCAGTTCAATCTCCTGAGCAGCCACGACGAGCCGCGTTTCCTGACGATGGTTGATGAGGACAAGCAGCGTCTCCGGCTGGCGACGCTCTTTCAGATGACCTTCGTCGGCGCGCCGTCCATCTACTACGGTGACGAGATCGGCATGGTGGGCGGGGAAGATCCCGACTGTCGCCGCACTTTCTCCTGGGACGAGGACCGTTGGGACAAAGAGCTCCTGGCGGATTTCCGGCGCTACACGTGTCTGCGCCACGAGCATCCGGTTCTGCGGAACGGCGAGTACGTCGAACTCCTGGCGGAGAATAGGACCTACGCTTTTGCGCGGCACTCCTCGGCGGAAACCCTGGTGATCGTCTGCAACGTCGGCAACGTCGGCAAGAGCGTGACGCTAGATCTTGCCCCCCTATCCTCACCCCCCGCTGCGTTCCAGGAGCTCTGGACGGGCGCGACGGTGTCGGTGGAAGCGGAAGCGCTCAACTTGCACGTGGACGCGCTCTCGGCGCGGGTGTTGCGGGCGTGACGGCCTCTGAAGTGTGTATCCTGGACCCGGAGTGCGGCCCCGGTCGGTTGCAGTAGAGCGCTCTTCAACGTAACCAACTTATCCATCCAGGCCGACTGCTGAGAACGCGGTCGGCCTTTGTCTCTCAATCCGTCCCGGCGGTACCCAGAGCGTCGCCTGCCACGCATGTAGAGAACCTGTATATGTAATTCTAATCTCCCGCTTATGTTTTTCCAATAATTATCCCCTATACTTGTGAATAGTGCTTGAGGAGAGGTGCGCGTGAAGCTTGGCGCCTTCTTCACGCATATCTTGAGGTCAGTAAGGTGATTTTGGAATTATGAGGATATAGGAGGTTACGGATGAGTAAAATTGTTGGCATAGACTTGGGCACCACGAACTCGGTAGTTGCGGTGATGGAGGGCGGACAGCCCACTGTGATTCCGACTGCTGAGGGCGGTCGTTTGTGCCCGTCTGTTGTTGCGTTTAATAAGAGTGGCGAGCGTTTGGTAGGAACTCCGGCGAAGCGACAGGCCGTCGTCAACGCTGAGAACACCATCTACTCCGTCAAGCGCTTGATGGGCCGCCGGGCCGATGAACACGAGGTCGAGGTGACCCGATCTATGGTCTCGTATAACATCGAGGCGGGACCGCAGGGCGATGCCCGGGTGACAGCGCCCGTGATTGATAAAACCTACACGCCTCAGGAGATCTCGGCGATGATCCTGCAGAAGTTGAAGAAGGACGCTGAGGCATATCTGGGCGAGCCGGTGAACGAGGCCGTTATCACCGTTCCGGCTTACTTTAACGATAGCCAGCGCCAGGCGACGAAGGACGCCGGACAGATCGCCGGCCTGGAAGTCAAGCGCATCATCAATGAGCCGACGGCCGCCGCGTTGGCGTACGGTCTCGACAAGAAGATGGATGAGACCATTCTGGTCTTCGACCTGGGTGGCGGTACGTTGGACGTTTCCATTCTCGAGGTCAGTGAGGGCATGATTGAGGTGGACGCGACCCACGGGGACACGCACCTGGGCGGCGACGACTGGGACGAGCGGATCGTTGACTGGATGATCGAGAACTTCAAGGAAGAAGAGGGCGTCGACCTGAGCCAGGATCGGCAGGCCATGCAGCGCCTGCGCGAGGCGGCCGAGGAGGCGAAGATCCAGCTTTCCACCATGCTGGAGACCGAGATCAATCTCCCCTTCATCACCGCCGACGCCGAAGGGCCCAAGAACTTGTTGATGCGTCTGACGCGCACCAAGTTCGAGCAATTGACCGAAGACCTGGTCGATCGCTGCCGCACGCCTTTCGAAAAAGCGCTCTCCGACGCGAAGATTGGCCCCAATGACTTGGACGAGGTCGTGTTGGTCGGTGGCGCAACCCGCATGCCCATGATTCAGGAACTGGTCCGTAAGATGACCGGGGGTAAGGAGCCGCACAAGGGGGTTAACCCCGACGAGGTTGTGGCAGTAGGCGCTGCAATTCAGGGTGGTGTCTTGGGCGGCGAGGTCAGCGACATCTTGCTGCTGGACGTGACCCCGCTTTCGCTGGGGGTGGAGACGCTGGGCGGCCGTATGACGGTCTTGATCCCGCGCAACACCACGATCCCGGTTCGCAAGACGGAGACGTTCACGACGGCCGAGGATGGTCAGACGGCGGTGGACATCAAGGTCTACCAGGGCGAGCGGCCCATGGCCGCGGATAACATGCTGCTGGGACAGTTCCGGTTGGACGGGATCCCCCCGGCGCCGCGCGGTGTGCCGCAGATTGAGGTCTCCTTTGACATCGACGCCAACGGTATCTTGAACGTCTCTGCCAAGGACAAGGCCACGGAACGAGAGCAGCACATCACCATCACCGCCTCGACGAACCTGAACGAGGACGAGGTCGATCGGCTGGTTGAGGAAGCCAAGAAGCACCAGGCCGAGGATCACCGTCGCCGAGATTTGGTCGACGCGCGTAACGAGGCTGACGCGCTCTCTCATCAGATCAAGAAGGTCCTCGACGAGCAGGGCGACAAGGTGCCCGGTGACGTCCGTCAGAAGATTGAGAGCAAGATCGAGGCGCTGGAGAACGCGAAGGATGCAGATGATCCGAAAGCCATCCGCAGCGCAATGGAAGATCTGCGACAGGCGTCGATGCAGCTCGGACAGCAGATGTACGAGGGCGCCCAGGGTCCGCAACCGCAAGGGCCTCAGGGTCCTAACGTAGGGCCGGGCGCGCCCGGTGCTGGCGGTCCCACCGAAGATACTGAAGAAGGCCCCGACGTCGTTGAGGGTGAATATCGCGAGGTGTAAGGGTAGCGACGAAGCGAGAGTAGTTGAGGGTGCGCTGCAGTTGTTGTGCATAGTGCACCTGGGCCCTACATCGTTTGGAGGAGGGGTGGTGCGAGCCACCCCTCCTTGGTGCACCATAAACTGGGGAAGGTCCTGAGATCGACCGTCCTGCCGAGGAACAACCTGGAAGAAGTTGGCACTTTTCTGAACGGGGTTTATTGTTGATGAGCAGGCCTCTCATTTTAAATCACGGTGGTTTTTTTTGGACTTTGCATGATCAGACCGAAAACTTAACCACGGTTTTCACAGATTCACAGAGAAAATGAAAAAATCAGCGAAAATCCGTTGCGCTGGAACTGTGTGGAGAGGTGAGTTCTGTTTTGCAGGCGTGACGTCGTCATGCCCTTGTTGGAGGTATAATGACATTATCGAAGAATACCCATCGTATTCCGATCCGTCGGCACGGGGAAGAGGTGGAAGAAGAGCATGCTGAGCGGAGTGCGTCGGAACAGGTGCGTCGGCAGGAGTCGCGGGATCGAAAATCGTTGAAATCGGGCAAGCACGTGCCGACCAAGAAGCAGCCGGCTGGTGACGCGGTGGGGAATGAGCAAGCGGCCTGGCGAGAACGGGCCCTGCGCTTGAAGGCCGAGTTGGATCGCTGCTACGCTCGACAGGACGAGCGGGTAGCGACGCTGGTGGCGGAGGAACAACGCGATTTCTTACGTTCTTTCTTGCCTATCGTCGACAACCTGGAGCAGGCTCTGACGCACATGCGTCGGGACGATCCGCTGCACGAAGGCGTACGCGCCACCTATGAGGGAATGTTGAACCTGCTGGCACGGCACGCCGTGGAGCCGCTTACGTCCGTAGGCGAGCCCTTCGATCCGGACGTACACGAGGCGGCGACGGTGGTCGCGGCCCCGCCCACGCAGCGAGAACCGCTGCTGGTTGTGGATCAGATCCGTTCCGGCTATATGTGGAACGACCGTCTGTTGCGTCCGGCTCGCGTAGTGGTAGCCAAACGGCCCTGAATTTGTAGGACGGCTCTGAGGAAGTTGTCATCGCAGTTATGGTGATGAGCGTGGTAAGGGGGGAAAATGGAGTATAAGGACTATTATCAGATTTTAGGGGTGTCGCGGGACGCCAGCGAGAAAGAGATCAAGAAAGCCTACCGCAAGTTGGCGCGCAAATACCATCCCGACATGAACGAAGGGAACAAGAACGCCGAGGAGCGCTTCAAGGAGATCAACGAAGCGTACGAGGTGCTCTCTGATGCGGACAAACGGAAACTCTATAATCAGTTTGGTGCGGATTGGAAGCAGTGGCAGCGCGCCGGCGGTCGACCCGAGGACTTCGATTGGAGCCAGTACGGCGCCGGTCGACCGGGGGCGGGGCGACGACCCGGCGGCGGTGGGCCTTACGTTCATTACGGCAACGTCGAGGACTTGGAAGATCTCTTTGGCGGCGCTGGCGGCGGTGGGTTTTCTGACTTCTTCCAGCAGCTCTTCGGCAGTTTCGCACAACAGCGCGGCGGCAGTCCCTTTGGGGATCTGCGCGGTGGTTCCTATGGTCGTGCGCAGACTCGGCGCCCGCGTAAAGGGCGGAACTACGAGCAGCCCGTTGAGGTGACGTTGCGCGAGGCCTATGAAGGTACCACCCGACTCTTGCAGCTAGACGATCGGCGGTTGGAGGTGAAGATTCCGCCGGGTGCCCGGGACGGCACGCGGGTGCGCATCGCCGGCGCCGGTGCCCCGGGCGGGGGCGGCGCCTCCTCCTCCGGAGACCTCTACCTGGTTGTCGAGGTCCGGTCGGATCCCCGTTTTGAGCGGGACGGCGACGACCTGTATACTACGGTCCCCGTCGATCTCTACGTTGCACTGCTCGGTGGTGAGGTTCAGGTTCTCACCCTGGACGGACGTTCGGTGATGTTGCGCATCCCGCCCGAGACGCAGAACGGTCAGACCTTCCGACTGCGCGGTCGAGGTATGCCGATGCTCAATCGTCCGGACCAGCATGGTGACCTCTACGTGGAGGTTGCGGTGGAGTTACCGGAAAAACTCAGTCAAGAAGAAAAGGAGCTCTTTGCGGAGCTCAAGGCACTGCGTTCGTAGCTTTATAGCGTAAGGAGAGGTGAAGCATGTTTAGACGGATTCTATTTGCTCACAATGGACGCCCTGCGGCGGAGAAGGCCATGCCGTATCTGGAGCACCTGGCCCGCACCGAACAGGCCGAGGTCTTGGTGCTACACGTCTATCGACCTCCCGACAAATATACGGCGACCAGTGGATATGAAAAGCTGATGATGGCCTTTGAGGAGATCGCCCAGGAAGTGGTAGATGACGCCGTGGAGCATCTCAAGGATGGCGGATTTCACGTGCGCGGGATGATACGGGCCGGTGATCCGGCGCGCATGATCCTCGAAGTTGCCAATGAGGAGGAAGCGACGCTGATCCTCCTGGGGACCCGGGGACCCTCCAACGTCAAGGACGTGCTCCTGGGCGACGTGACGACGGAGGTGCTGCGTTACAGTCGGTGCCCCGTGATGTTGGTCCCGTAGTGCGCTGGACTGCGGTGTGAATACCTAGCTCTTCTTGGAAGGATGGGAGTAGAAGCGATGAACAAGCAGGTGATTTTGTCAGTATTGGCCTTGGTGTTGCTGATCTCGTTGGGATGCGCGGCGTTGGAACCGCTCCCGATGCAGACGCCGCTAGCGGAACAGACGCCGACGGTCTCAGCGACGCCGAGCGAGCCCGCAGTTGTGGTGGAGCCTGGCGTCGACGTGCAGCAGCTCCAGTCCGAAGTAGAAGCAGTTTACCGGGCGGTGGGGGAGTCCGTCGTCAACATCTCGGTGACCACGTTGTCGTACGATTTCTTCATGAATCCTATGCCTCAGGAAGGCACAGGTTCAGGCTTCGTCTTTGACGCCGAGGGTCACATCGTCACCAACTGGCACGTCATTCAAGGGGCCGAGGAAATCCAGGTCACATTCTCCGACGGGACGACGCTCCCGGCCGAAGAGGTCGGGTCGGACCCTGCCAACGACCTGGCGGTCGTCAAAGTTGATCCAAACGCCCACTCGCTCAGACCTATCCAGCTGGGAACTTCCGATAATCTGCGGGTGGGGCAATTCGTGGTCGCGATTGGCAACCCCTTTGGTCTGGAGCAGACGCTGACCTTCGGCGTGATCAGCAGCCTGGGCCGGGTGATCAATAGCCCCGAGAATCGTCGCTTTATCGGTGAGGCGATTCAGACCGACGCGGCGATTAATCCTGGTAACTCCGGCGGCCCCCTCCTGGATCTTTCAGGCCGGGTGATCGGCGTCAACGCGCAGATCGTCAGTCCCAGCCGGGCCAACGCCGGGATCGGCTTTGCCATTCCCGCGAACACAGTGCGGCGGGTCGTCCCCGAGCTGATCGCCACCGGGACCTATCAGCATCCCTGGATGGGCGTCTACTTCCTGGATCTACAGCGTTGGTCGGATATCTTGGAGCGCGCGGACATCGACGTGCCCGAGGAGGGCGTCTTGATCCTGGAGGTCGTCCCCGGCTCGCCGGCCGACGAGGCGGAACTTCGTGGGGGACAGCGGGTCGTGCGTATCGGCAACGCGGAGCTGCCCGTGGGCGGCGACGTCATCGTCGCGGTCAACGGCGAGGAGATCACCGGATGGTCCGATCTCAACATCTATCTGGAGCTCAACTCGGGCGTAGGGGAGACGGTGGACCTGACCGTCCTGCGGGACGGGGAAGAGAGGATGGTGCCCCTCACGCTGGAGGCTCGGCCGGAGGATCAGCGACCGTAGTTGAGGTGCGAGCGCGCCTGTTGCCACGAAAAAAGCCCCGGCGACTGACGGGGCTTTTTGAGTTTAGTTGGTGGGAGGCGTTCTTAGCTCTCTTCTTCTTTGACGTCCGGGGGAACAGAAAAAACCTCACCCTGGCGGGGCTTGACTTCCAGCAAGGTGCGCGCCTCCTGCTCCCATTGGCTGGGTACCATCACTTTCACTTGACCGATCTTCCCTACGGTGACAGGGTAAGCACGACTGACGGATTCATGGCTCAGCATTACGGGAATGCCGGCACTCTCCAGGGCTCCTTGAATAACCAGCGCGCGGAGCATCCCCTCGGCTACGTATACAGTTGCTAATCCTACGTTGTTTTCTGTCTGGATGTCCATCGCTACCTCCTGAGTCTATATTTATAGTTTGCTTCATTTTCCACTATTTGTCAATCCACTTTTTCTTGGTATAATCAGGGACGTGTGTAAAACGTAACTAAAACGTACGTAACGAGTCTGGAGAACGAAGTGAAAAGTGATCAATATTGGGAAGATTTTTCCGTTCTACCGGCAGACATTGATTACTTGGTGAATCTCCTGCTGGAAGAAGAGGAGCCCAAGGATCTGGAAACGTTGACGCGGGCTCTGATTGAGCATCGAAGTCGCCAGTTGGTAGAGTTAGCAAAGGAATCTCTCTCTCAGGGGCGCATTTATCGTCCTGGAGAGACTTACGAGGTAGGGGAGCAGCTCATTTTCCCGCATCTGGGCAACCTTTTGGGAGAAGTTGCGGACGTGCGCCCCGGTCGTAATCCGGAATACGAACCATTCTCTGTGCTCCGCGTTCAGATGAAATCTGGGGACGCGCGTGAGTTTGCCGCCGAACTTTCTGCTGAACATCCATTGAACCGCGCCAGTTATCTGCCTTCAGGAGACGCTGAGCCCGAAGAGATTTTTCGTCAATACGGTAACCGTGTCGGAGATCAGCTGCGCGAGCGTCTGGACAGTAGCCCGCAGTTTACCTTCGTCGGTCAACAGTGGTTTGCTCGTGATCTGATTGTCGAGATCCCTCCGGTACAGCTTAACATCATTGAGGCGCTGCTGGACATGGCCGAGGGTGGGCCGCTTCCTACGGAAGATTTGTTGAAGGAGTTGGATCTACCGACTGAGATTCCAGAATCTTTGCAGGTCTTCTCCCTGGAGTACGCCATGCTCCGCGACCGCCGTTTCGACGAAGTTGGGCCGGCGGGACAGGCGCTCTGGTACCTTCGGGGCATGGAACCCGAAGAGGTCCTGGAGATCCCGGAGCAGCTGCGATACGTCCCGGTGCCTTACAATCGCAATCTACTCGATGAGACGATGCTGGATCTGGAAGCTCAGCTCGACGATGAGTGGTCGGAGCTGACCCTGGAGCGAGAGGAGCCCCTTGAGGAGCCCGTAACGGTGACGCTCTCGTATCCGCATTGGCGTAGCGGGACGCTGCCCCTGAACGACCGTCTGGCGCAGTTGTTCCCGACGGCACGGTTGACCGATCACATTCGCTTTACCTTCGTGGATGGCGAGACCGGAGACGAGTTCGCAGGCTGGGTCGTACGGAGTGGACGGTATGTCTACGGGTTGAAGGATTGGTATGAGCATTACAATCTGGCGCCCGGCTCCTACGTCGACCTGCAGCGGGGCGAAGAAGTGGGTCAGATCGTGGTGGGCGCCCGCCTCTTCCGTTCGAAGCGGGGGGAGTGGCTGCGGACGGTCACCGTCGAGGACGAGACGTTTACGTTGGAGGTCACTCGCTATCCGGTTTTCTGTGAATTCGACGAGTTGACTGCGTTGGGCGTGCCCAATCCAGAGAACGTGGATGCGTTGCAGGATAAGTATGCGCGTCGCTCGTTGGAGTCCCTGGTGGATCAAGTCTTCCGCGAGCTGGCCGTCCTGAGTCTACAACGGGCGGTGCATACTGCCACGCTCTACAGCGTCGTCAATCTCTTCCGCCGCGTGCCGCCGGCGCCGGTGCAGTCGGTGCTGGCGACGGGACAGCAGTTTGTCTCGCTGGGTGATAACTACTGGTCGTATCGAGGGGAGGAGTAATGGCTACACTTCCACCCGATCCAAATCTAACACGTTTTATCAAGCCTACGGTTGAGACGCCATTTCACATTGATTATGGTTGGTGGGAACGGAAACAGCTGGACTTGAACATCGAGTTACTTTCCCATCTGTGCGCGGAGCACCGCGAAGCGTACAAGGGCAAGCACTTGGGTGAGAAGATCGATTGGATCAAATGGGAGACCGGTGAAGTGCGTCAGGTTGAGGGGTTGCAGCACGTTATTGACACGCATTGCAGCAAGCAGTCGCACTACGTCTCGCGGGCGCCCACGCTTCTGGAAGCGGTCTTCCGGGTCTTTCTTAGCACCGGGAATGAGCCGATGACGCCGGAGCAGCTCTCGCTGCGCACTGGCTATCCGGCGGAGCAGATTCTGCAGGTGCTCTCGGGGCGCCGCGTGCGTAAGGGCATTCGGCCCGTCTTCAAGTAGACCTTAGGCCCCCGTAGCGCAATTGGATAGCGCATCGGACTTCTAATCCGGTGGTTGTGGGTTCGACTCCCACCGGGGGTGCAAGAGGCCCAGGTTGATTGTGCAGCCTGGGCCTTTTTTCGTACCTCAGGATGTTCCTGGTGCTGTTGGGACTCGGGCCGTGAATATTCACCTTGGCGAAACGCGATATGCTGAAGGTAGGAGGTAGTTCATGGGAGAACCTCATGGTATTATAGAGATTGGTCTCAGGCGCTCGCCCTGTTTTGGCAAGTGTCCCGTCTACCGCGTCACCATGTATGACGACGGACGCTTGGAGTACGTTGGCAAGCAGCACGTTGAGCGTCTGGGCCGCCACACGGGCCGGATCAACGCAGGGGAGTTTCAGGCGTTGGCGGCGTTTATCCGGGAGGTGAACTTCATGGCGCTGGAGGATCGGTACGCGACGCCGCTGACGTGTCAGTCCACTGTGTATACAACGGTGGTGATGGACGGCGTGCGGAAGGAGGTCAGCAATTACGGCGGCGGCGGGCCTGCCGTGTTGGAGGCGCTTGAAGAGCGGATCGATGAATTGCTGCTGGAGGCCGAATGGGATGATGACAACGCATAAGACCTGACGGGCTTGAGTGTCCATCAGGTCTTCTCGTTTTGTAACCGTTCAGACCCAGGGAGCATTGGACACAGATTCACACGGATTCCCACAGATTGAGGCCATCCACGCGCCTTACTTGGCACTTGAGGGAAAAAATCTGTG